>CAZUSI010000001.1:0-31689 GCA_964623395.1 uncultured bacterium
TTCTTAAAATGAAAAGAGCATTAGTATGTGGTGCAGGTGGTTTTATAGGTCATCATTTAGTGAAAAAATTAAAGAAAGAAGGATATTGGGTAAGAGGTGTTGATATAAAATATCCGGAATTTTCAAAAACAGAAGCAGATGAATTTTTAATCTTAGATTTAAGAGTTCCTGAAAATTGTTATAAAGCAGTTATATTAAAAAATGGCTTTTTTGATGAAGTTTATCAACTTGCTGCTGATATGGGGGGAATGGGATTTATTTCATGGGCAGAATGTGAAGTTTTAACAAACAATGTGTTAATAAATATAAATATGACAAGAGCATCAGCAGAAATTGGAGTAGGAAAATATTTCTTTTCATCATCAGTATGTGTTTATAGAAATATGAAACCAGGTGAGCCAAAACTTTATGAAGAAGATGCTTATCCTGCCTTACCTGATAATGAATATGGATGGGAAAAACTATATTCAGAAAGGGTTCTCCTTGCCTATGGAAGAAGATATGGAATGAATGTAAGAATTGCAAGGTTTGAAAATTGTTTTGGTCCTGAAGGAACATGGAGAGGAGGAAGGGAAAAAGCACCTGCTGCAATATGTAGAAAAGTTGCAATTGCAAAATTAAAGGGGGAGGATTTTATAGAAGTATGGGGGGATGGAAGTGCAATAAGAAATTACATTTATATTGATGACCTTATAAATGCAGTTTACATTTTGATGCAATCCAATGTTCAAGAACCAGTGAATATTGGAACAGAGGAATACATTTCAGTAAAAGAACTTGTTGATTTAGTTTTTGAAATAGCAGGTGTAAATTTAAAAATAAAATGGGTTCCAGGACCAGTAGGAGTTGAATCAAGAAATTTCAGCCATGAAAAAATTTATTCCCTTGGCTTTAAACCACAGTATACAATAAAGAAGGGACTTGAAATAACTTATAAATGGATTGAAGAACAAGTGAAAAATAGTATTAAAAATGATTAAAAATTATAAAAAAATATTTTTTATAAATCGTTCTTTTTATCCTGATATTGAGGCAACAGGGCAGTTTTATACTGAATTATGTGAAGAACTTAAAGATAAATTTGATATAACATTTATATGTGGTCTTTCCTATTATGTTAAAAATGAAAAATTTAAATTTTTTAAAAGAGAAAAATTTAAAAATATAAAGATTATAAGGATTAAACATACAATTTTTTGGAAGGGAAATATTATTGGAAGGATTATAAATTGGATAACATTTTCATTAAATTCATTCTTAATTCTTTATAAAATAAAGCCGAAAATTTTAATATGTGGAACAGATCCACCAATTCTTGGTATAGTTTCTTATATTTTAAAAAAATTGAAAAACATAAAATACATTTATTCTTGTAACGATTTATACCCAGATATTGCAATTTCCCTCAATACCTTTAAAAATAAATTTTTAATTAAATTCTTTGATTATTTAAATAAAAAGGCATTAAAAAATTCTTTAAAAATACTATCTTTGGGAGAAGATATGAAAGAATTAATAATTAAAAAGGGGATAAATAAAAATAAAGTTGTTGTTATAACTAATTGGGTTGATACTAAAAAATTTTATCCCTTAAAAAAAGAAGAAAACATTTTTTTAAAAAAATATAATTTATATGATGAGTTTATTTTAATTTATTCAGGGAATATTGGTCTTCCCCATAATCTTGAAAATTTAATATATGCACTTGAAAAGGTTAATAAGAAAAACTGGAAAATGATTTTTATTGGTGATGGTGTTAAGAAAAATGATATTTTAAAATTAACCCTTCAAAAAAATCTTTCTGATAAAATTTTATTTCTTCCCTACCAGCCAAAGGAATTTTTAATTCATTCATTAAATGCAGCAGATTTACATATTGTTTCTTTAAAAAAAGAAGCAAAAGGCGCATGTGTTCCTTCAAAAGTTTATGCAATAATTGGATGTGGAAAACCTTTTCTTTCAATTTCTGATGAAAATTCAAACTCATCAATTATTGCAAAAAAATATAATTGTGGTATTGTTGCTGATCCTGAAAGTATAGAAGATATTAAGGAGAAGATTGAATGGGCAATTGAAAATAAAGAGAAATTGAAAGAGTTAGGTGAAAATGCAAGAAGGGCTGCAATTTATGAATTTGATAAAGAAATTGTTATAAAAAAATGGGAGAATTTAATAAAAAGTTTAATCCATGATTAACATATTTTCACTTTTATTTTCCTTTATCTTCCCACTTTTTCTAACAATCTCCTTTATTCCAATTCTATTTAAAATTGGTAAAAATCTTAAAATAGTTGATTATCCTAATGAGGAAAGAAAAATTCATAAATATCCTATCCCAAGAACAGGTGGAATTGGAATTGCCCTTTCAATAATTCTAACCTTTTACTTTTTGCCAAGAGAAAAATTAATTTATTACCTTTTACCTTTTTCCTTATCTTTTTTAGCAATTGGATTTTTAGATGATGCAGGATTAAAATTAAAAAATATTTATAAATGGTTGATTGGTCTTTTAATTGTTTTAATTTTTTTCCTTTTAACCCCTTTAAAGGTTAAAGAAATTGGAAACCTTTTAGGTTTTGGAAACATAAAGATGAATTTAATTCTTTCTTTAATATTTTCCTTATTTGCAATAAATTCTGTTGTAAATTCCTTTAATTTAATAGATGGAATTGATGGTCTTGCAGGAGGCGTTTCCTTAATATCTTCCCTTTGCTTTACTTTTTTAAATTTTAAAAATTCTGATTTTTATTTATCCTATCTTTCTGCTGGAATTGCAGGTGCTTCCCTTGGATTTTTATTTTACAATTTTCCTCCTGCAAAAATTTTTTTAGGAGATGCAGGAAGTTTATTTTTGGGCTCTTTTTTAACAGGGATTTCTGTTTTTTCAGTAAATTTTGGAAATATTAAGCCAATTCAATGTGTTTTAATACTTTCATTTCCTATATCGGATATGATATGGGTAGTTTTAAGAAGAATTTTTAAAAGGAAAAATATTTTTGGTCCTGATATTTCCCATTTACATTATAGAATTTTTAAAAAATTGAATTCTCAAAGGAAAACCCTTTTAATCTTATTAATTTTTTCCTTAATTTTTTCCTTAGAAGCAATATTTTTTGCAAAATTTCCTGATTATATTTTGTTTATCATTTTTTGGATAAATTTTTTAATTGTTGGTCTTTCTGATAAAATTTTAAAATAGTTGACAAAATGAAAATTTTTTTGTATAATATAATTTCTTTTAATCCAATTTTTGCGGGAGTAGCTCAGTCGGTAGAGCGCTACCTTGCCAAGGTAGGGGTCGCGGGTTCAAATCCCGTCTCCCGCTTTTAAAACTATGTTTGATTCCCATAAATTAAGAGAAAGTTATTTGAAATTCTTTGAGGAAAAAGGGCATAAAATTGTTCCTTCCTCCTCTTTAATTCCAAAGGATGACCCAACCCTTTTATTTACAACTGCTGGTATGGTTCAATTTAAACCCTTTTATTCTGGCTCTGTCCCACTTAGTTTTAAAAGGGCTACAAGTTGTCAGAAATGTTTAAGGGTTACAGATTTAGAAAGGGTTGGGAAAACATTAAGACATCATACATTTTTTGAAATGCTTGGAAATTTTTCCTTTGGTGATTATTTTAAAGAGGAGGCAATAAAGTGGGCATGGGAATTTGTTATAGAAGTTCTTTGTATGAATAAGGATAGACTTTATGTTTCTGTTTATTATGAAGATGAAGAATCCTTTAAAATATGGAATAAAAAGATTGGAATTGATGAAAGAAGAATTTTTAAACTTGGTAAAGAAGATAATTTTTGGGGACCTGCTGGAAAAACAGGTGCATGTGGTCCTTCAACAGAAATATATTATGATTTAGGAGAAGAATTTGGATGTGGAAAAAGCACATGTTCCCCTGGTTGTGATTGTGATAGATTTATTGAATTCTGGAACCTTGTTTTTCCAGAATTTGATATGCAGGAAGATGGTAATTTATTACCTTTAAAAAATAAAGGTGTTGATACAGGAATGGGACTTGAAAGAACCCTTTTAATTTTGCAGAATAAAAAATCAAATTATGAGACAGATGTTTTTTATCCAATAATTAAGGAACTTGAAAAGATATTTAATAGACCTTATAAAAATGCAAAGATTCCCTTTAATGTGATTTCTGATCATATAAGGGCATTAACATTTGCAATAAGTGATGGTGCATATCCTTCAAATTTTGGAAGGGGATATGTTTTAAGGAAAATTGCAAGAAGAGCATTAAGGTTTTCACAAAAAATTGGATTTGATGAGCCATTTTTATACAAACTTGTTCCTATTGTTGTTAAAATATTTGAAGATGTTTATCCTGAAATAAAGGAAAAAAAGGAATTCACTGCTCTATTGATAAAATCTGAGGAGGAAAGATTTTTAAATACGCTTTCAAAAAATTTAATTTATTTAAAAGAAATTTTTGAAAATTCAAAAAATAAGGGAATAATAGAAGGTAAAGATGTTTTTAAATTGTATGATACTTATGGATTTCCAATTGATTTTATTGAAGAATATGCTCAGGATGAGGATTTAAAAATTGATATAGAAGGATTTGAAAAGGAAATGGAAAAACAAAAAATTCTTTCAAAAAAAGAGGAAATTTTTGTCGATGTTGGTTTAAAATGGGAAATTTTTAAAGAGAAAAAAACAGAATTCTTAGGATATGAATTTAAAGAATGTGAAGCAGAAATAATAAGGTATAGGGAAAGGAAGGATGGAAAATTTGAAATAATTCTTGATAGAACACCTTTTTATGCAGAAGCAGGAGGTCAAGTTGGAGATAAAGGAATTTTAAAGGGAGAAAATTTTTTATTTGTTGTTGAAGATACAAGATGGATATTTGATGATATTGTTCATATTGGTTATTTAAAAGAGGGTAAAATAAGTAATATTAAGGTGATTGCAAAAATTGATGAAAAAAGAAGGGAAGGATGTGAAAGGGCTCATACAGCAACCCATCTTTTACATGGAGCATTAAGGGAATTTCTTGGAGAGCATGTAAGACAGGAAGGTTCTCTTGTTGAACCTGATAGGTTAAGATTTGATTTTACTCATTATGAAAAAATAGATGAAAGAATTTTAAAAAGAATTGAAAATTATATTAATGAAAAGATAAGGGAAAATAGAAGGGTAAAATGGAGATATTTGAAATTTAAAGAGGCAAAAGAGGAAGGTGCAATTGCACTTTTTGGTGAAAAGTATGGTGATATTGTTAGGATGGTTGAAATTGAAGGGTTTTCAAAGGAGTTATGTGGTGGAACACATGTAAATTTTACAGGGGATATAGGACTTTTTAAAATAATAAAAGAGGAAGGGATTGGAGGTGGATTAAGAAGAATAGAAGGATTTGTTGGTGAAATGGCATTGGAATTTACTCAAAAAAATGCTGAAATTTTAAAAGAAATAATGCAAATTTTTAATTCTCCATATGATGTTCTGGTTCAAAAAATAGAAAAATTTGTAAAAGAGAAAGAAGAAATTGAAAAAGAGAAGGAAAGGATTGAAGATATTTTGGCACAAAAAATTTATGAAAGTTTAAATCCTTTAAAATTTAATGATTTTGAAATATATATTGATAATTTACCCTTTTGTAATTTAAAAATTTTAAAAAAAATTTCTGATAGAATATTTTTGAAAAATAAAGAAAATAAAATTGTTTTTCTTGTTGGTGAAGATAAAGGAAAAATAACCTTCTTTTCAAGAGTTGGTAAAAATATAATTTCATTTATAAAGGCAAATGAAATTATAAAAGAATTTACAAAATTTGTAGGAGGGGGTGGTGGAGGAAATGAGGAAAGAGGGGAAGGTGGAGGAGGGGATAAAAGTAAAGTAAAAGAAGGGATTGAAAATGTTATAAAAAAAATAAAGGAGGAAATTAAAAAAATTGCTAACACTTGATACTCTTTTAAAAGACCCTGAAGTTTTAAGTTATATAAATGCTGCTGATAAACACCTTGAAGCCCTTGGATATACTGAACATGGTTTAAGACATGCAACTTATGTTGGGAAGCGAGCAGGGGAGATTTTGAGAAAATTGAAATATGATGAAAGAATTTGTAAAATTGCTGAATTTTCAGGACTTTTGCACGATATAGGAAATGCAATAAATAGGGATAAACATGCATTAACAGGTGCTATCCTTGCTTATAGCTTACTTTTAAAAAAGGGATTTCCCCTTCCTGATGCTCTTGAAGTTGCAATGGCAATTGGCAATCATCATGAAGAAGAAGGGGGACCAGTCTCCCCTGCTTGTGCAGCACTTATAATAGCAGATAAATCTGATGTTCATAGGGAAAGGGTTAGATCAAGAAAAGATATTAGAAATGATATTCATGATAGGGTTAATTATTCTGCAAAATCTTCAAAAGTAATAGTTTATCCTAAAAAGAAAAAAATAACATTTGATATTGAAATTGATACAAAGATTTCCCCTGTTTTTGAATATTTTGAAATTTTTATGGAAAGGATGTTAGTTGCTTCAAAGGCAGCAAAATATCTTGGATTAAAATTTGAACTTGTAATAAATGGAACAAAAATGCTTTAGGAGGTTTATATGGAACTTTTAGAGTTAAAGGAAAAAAAATTGCAGGAATTGCAAGAGATAGCAAAGGAATTGGGTATAAAGTCATTTTCAAATATGAAGAAAGAGGAGCTTGTATATGAAATAATGAGGCAGATAGCAAAAAGGGAAGGTGCTGATTTTAGAGAAGGAATACTTGAAATACATCAAGAAGGTTATGGATTTTTAAGGTCTCCAAAAAATAATTATCTTCAAGGTCAGGAAGATGTGTATGTTTCACTTTCCCAAATTAAGAGGTTTGGACTTAGAACAGGTGATAAAATAGCAGGTCTTATAAAAATTCCTACGGAGATGGATGGTAAATATCCTGCTTTGGTTAAGATTGAAAGCATAAATGGAAGATCGCCTGAAGAAATTAAGAAAAGACCATTTTTTGATGATTTAATCCCCTTTTTCCCTGAAGAAAAATTCAAACTTGAAAGGGAAGATGAAGAAAATTATTCAATGAGAGTTGTTGATTTATTTACACCCATAGGAAAAGGGCAAAGAGGTTTAATTGTTTCTCCACCAAGAGCAGGTAAAACAGTTTTACTTCAAGAAATTGCAAAAAGTATAAGGAAAAATCATCCAGAAGTGTATTTGATTATTCTTTTAATTGATGAAAGACCGGAAGAAGTAACTGATTGGAAAAGGAAAGTTGAAGCAGAGATAATAAGTTCTACATTTGATGAACCTGCTGAAAGACATGCACAGGTATCACAAATTGTTCTTGAAAAGGCAAAAAGGATGGTTGAACTTGGAGAAAATGTTGCAATCTTACTTGATTCCTTAACAAGAATGACAAGAGCATACAATGTTTTAGCACCCCATTCAGGAAGAACAATGTCAGGAGGTCTTGATGCAACAGCACTTCATATGCCAAAAAAGTTTTTTGGTTCAGCAAGAAATATAGAAAATGGAGGAAGTTTGACAATTATTGCAACTTGTTTAATTGAAACTGGTTCAAGGATGGACGATGTCATTTATGAAGAGTTTAAGGGAACAGGAAATATGGAAATAATTCTTGATAGAAGATTATCTGATAAAAGGATTTTTCCTGCAATAGATTTAAAAAGGTCAGGGACAAGAAGGGAAGAACTACTCCTTTCTCAAAGTGTTTTAAACAAAATTTGGATATTGAGGAAAATACTTTCTGATATGGCACCTGATGAAGCAATGGAATTTTTACTTCAAAAGATGAAACTTTATAAAACAAATGAGGAATTTTTAAGGGCAATGACAGAAAGTAAATTTTAAAATGGAAGAGAAAATATTTTTCTTTGGAAAATGGCAGGAAGGGAAAGATTATTTTGAAGTTAAAAATCCATATACTCAAAAGGTTTTATGGAAATTCCCTTCTTTATCTTGTGAAGATGTTGAAAGGGCAATTTCTTTTTTAGAAAAGAATAAGAAAATAATGAAGGAGATGCCAAAATTTAAAAGGGCAGAAATTCTTGAAAATTTCAAAAAAATTTTAGAAAATAAAAAAGAGGAATTTGCAAGAACAATATCACTTGAATGTGGAAAAACAATAAAGGAGGCACGCCTTGAAGTTGAAAGGGGAATTGAAACAATTACATATTCCTACATTGAAACAAAAAATTATAAGGAGGAAGTTATCCCTTTTGATTCATCAAAATATGGTGAAAAAAGGATTGGTTTCTATATAAGAGAACCACTTGGTGTTGTTGGGATTATAACACCCTTTAATTTCCCATTAAATCTTGCATTGCATAAAATAGCACCCAGTATAGGATGTGGAAATTCAATTGTTTTTAAACCTGCAAGTTATACACCAAAAGTTGGTAAAATGATTGTTGAAGCTCTTTTAGAAGCAGGATACCCAGAAGAATGCATTGCTTTTTTAACAGGTTCTGGGAAAAAAGTTGGTGAAAGTATTGTTAAAAATGAATATGTGAAGGCAATAAGTTTTACAGGCTCATTAGAAGTTGGTGAAAGAATATCTCAAATTTCAAAAATGAAAAGAATAACTCTTGAACTTGGTTCAAATTCAGCATGTGTTGTTTTTAAAGATTCTGATTGGGAAAAATATTTGGATAGAATGGTAAAAGGCGCATATGCTCTTGCAGGACAGGTATGCATATCAATTCAAAGAATATATGTGGAAAAGGATATTTATGAGGAATTTTGCGAAAAATATCTTGAAAAAGTTAAAAATATAAAAGTTGGTAACCCACTTGAAGAAGAAACTGATATGGGTCCTATGATAGATGAAGAGAATGCAATAAGGGCTGAAAGCTGGTTAAAAGAGGCAGAAGAAAATGGAGCAGAGGTTTTACCAGAAATTAAGAGGGAAAGAACGATTTTATATCCATGTATTGTTAAAAATGCAGATGAAGATTTAAAGATATGTAAAAAAGAAGCATTTGCTCCATTTGTAGTTATAAATCCTTTTGAAAATGAAGAAGAAGTTATTTTTAAAGTTAACAATTCAATTTATGGACTTCAATGTGGAATATTTACAAAAGATATAAAAAGAGCCTTTAAATTTTTTAAGGAAATAGAGGTTGGAGGTGTTATAATCAATGATATACCTACTTATAGAGTAGACCTTATGCCATACGGAGGAGTAAAAGGAAGTGGAATTGGAAGAGAAGGTCCTCATTTTGCCTTTGATGAATTATCAGAAATAAAGCTTATTGTTTTTAATCTTGATTAATTTATCTTAAATATAAAATTTTTTCGTATTTTTTATAATTTCTATTTTTATAAAATACAAAATATATTCCTGCTTTTATTTTTTCTGGATTCCATAAGATTTTATAAATTCCTCTTCTTTTCATTCCTGATAATATTTCTTTTATCTTTGAACCTGTTATAGAATAAAGAATTATTTCAATATTTCCATCTTTTTCCAATCCAAACCAAATTTCAAAATAATTTTTAGATAAGTTTTGTGTTATTTTAAAAAAATTCCTTATATTTTTTGACCTCTGGGAAATATCAACAAGTTTTTCTATTATAAATGTGCTATCACTTTGGTCATAGCCGGTATTATCATCTTTATCATAAGCAACAATTTTTATAAGACATTGATTTGAATGAGTATCAGGAACTTCCCATTCAAATATTGAATCATTTCCAATTATTTTTACAATTTGATTAAAGGTCTGCCCTGAATCAAGAGAAAGGTATATTTTTAAAGATTCAACTTTTATATTATCTTGCGAAAGCCATCTTATTGTATCAACTTCATTTGCATAAAGCGTATCTCCCCCATTTGGATAGATAACAGTAACTTCCGGTGGATAAATATCTCTTATTCTAAAGAAATTATCTGATAAATCAATTCCTAAATTACCCCATTCATCCCATGCCTTTACTCTTACAAGACAACTTTCAGAAGAAATTTCAGGTATATTCCATACAAAAATTGTCTCTGAAGGGGAAGGATGAGATAAAACTTCCCATGTATTTCCACCATCATGGGAGTATTCAAGAATTATTGAATCAATCTGAATATTATCACTTGCACTCCACCTTATTGTTTCTTCTTCTCCAATGTTAAATATCTCTCCTCCATTCGGATAAATTACATGAACATAAGGAGGAACAAGGTCTGAAAGGAATCTTGCAGAATATATATCCCAGTTATAACCATTAAGTTTTTGCCATACAATCCATATATATCCATTTTGGTCACACTGTGCTTTTGGGAAGAAATCAATTAATGTATCATTTGTTATTTGAAAAGAATCCCTCCATGCCCCATCCTTATAATATTTTGCAAATATTTCCCAGTTTCCTGTTCTATTACTTTGCCATATACACCATAAATAACCATCTCTATCAACAACAAGAAAAGGTTTTTCATCCCTTGAAGAATGTATTACAACAGGTCTTACAGGTGACCAGGTGGTTCCATTGAAATGGCTTTCATATATATCAGGATTTCCATTCCTAAATGTTGTCCATGCAACCCATACATTTCCATTACCAGTGACTGCAATTGTTGGGTCATAATCCTGGGATGGATTACTCGTTATTCTTCTTAAATTTCCCCATGTTCCTGTAATGGGATCATATCTTTTAACATATATATTTTTATTTCTCTGATACCTTTCACTTGTCCAGGCACACCAGGCAAATCCACTACTGTCAACAGCAAGGACAGGTTGATAATCATTAGCAGAATCTATTGTAACTGCAAATGTTGGATACCAGGAACCATTTTGATAATACCTGCAATATATATCTGCATTCAAATGATACCATCTTTCATATACAACCCATACCCTTCCTTCTCCATCGGTTATCATAGATGGATAAATATCATCACAAGCTTTTGAACTTATATCAAAAGATGGAACCCATGCATTGTTATAATAATAGGTTCCAAATATGTTATAATGTCTTCCATATGCTCTTGTCCAGGAAAGCCATATTTTACCTGTATTATCATTTGTGATAGAAGGGAACCAGTCCCAGTAAATGTAAGGATCAATTACCTGCTCGTTTGACCATCCTGATTGTGTTCTATATCTTACAAATATTTCTGTTCTTCCATTTGTTTGTGACCTTCCAGAGACCCATGCAACCCATATTCTATTTTGATTATCTATTGTCATTGAAGGATAACCATCAGTTTCAGAATGTGTTGTAACAGGCTCTATTTGAAGAAATGGAGGTGTTTGTAATGGTTGATCAAATGATTTATTAAATCCAGGATAAGCAATTTGATCGTTTCTTAAAGATTGCTTTGGTTTTAATGTTGGGTCTCCACATATTGCCATTCCATAAAACCATTCCACATCTGAAGTTCCATGTAAAGTAAACCAGTATTTAAATGCCTCTCCTACTCCTTGTCCCTGTCCCAATGGTCCATAAAAATCCTGAAAATAAAGCATACTTCCAACTTTTGTGCTCCCTATTGCTAAAATTCCATAGTCATAATTAAATAAAAAGCAACCAGCAAGATAATCATGCTCTACAAATCTAACAGCACCGCAAGCAAATAAATTTATAAAAAGAAAATGAGGACATATGACCCAATCCTCAAAATTAAATACTGTTCCTGCATAACCTGTTGGGACCTTAAAGGTTTGTCCCCATGGAGAGGAATGAGCACATACTTGAACCCATTCATAATCCTGTGTTAGTCTTACTCTGTAATCAGCAGCAGTAGTAACATTTGGTTGTCTTATTACAACAACAGTATCATAAAGAAGATTTAAATTACAGTTTCCAAAACTATACCAGTCATCATCAACATAAGCAAGTGCCTTCTGGGGAATATTAGAATATCCTCCTTCTCTATATTTATGTATTTTTGAAAGATATTTATTTATAAAATAAATTTCATTTCCAAGCGTCATCTTACTTGCATCTATTCTTCCGACCCATATTTCAGGTGCCTTATTCCCTGTATGATTATCAAACTTATGGTCATTATCAGAATCAATCCAATTTCCATTTAAATCCATAAAGAAAAGTTCACATGGGAATTCTTCAATTCCTTCATCACTTGTATATTCATACCATGCAACTGGCACTTCACCAATAAATACAGCACCCACCAATCCTGAATCCAAAAGAGAAGCAAGATGATTTCTTAAAGAAAAAATATCATTTCCTGAAATTGTATCAACTCTTATCTCATATCCTTCCCCTTCAAGGTCAGAAATATAAACATTCAAAGAATCCTGAATTCCTGAATATATTCCTGAATTTACAATTATGTTTACAAGATTCTGTCTTTTTTTTATTTTACTCTTATAAACATTCCCTATATTAAATCCGCCCTTTATTCTGCAAATTCCTTTCCATTCTTCAAAACTCATTAATTTTCTTCCTTTTGGGTCATAGAATTTTGGAATTTGAGTTCCTAAAAGATTACCTATCAAACAAATTATTAAAAATTTTTTCATAAAAACCTCCTCTCTTAATTTTTTAAATATAAAGTAAAAAATTTTTATATTTCAACAATCTTTGCCTTTATCTCTTCTTTTATTTCAAGAATCATAAATGTATTTTTTAAAGCAAATATCTTATCCGTTGGGGTTCCGGGATTTAAAAGTAAAATATCTTTATGCCTTTTAATACTTGCTCTATGAGTATGCCCATATATTATTATATTAACATTTTCACCTTCAAACTTCTTTAATATTTTATTTTCAATACCAACCGGCGGTCCAAAACCATGTATTATTCCTATTTTTCTATTTTTAATTTCAAGAATTCTTTTTTCAGGTAAATATTCCCATATTTCCTTTTCATCCATATTTCCAACAACACCATAAAATTCTTTTAAATTCTCTAAAAATTTAACTGTTTCAATATTTGTAAAATCACCACAGTGTATTAAAATATCAGATTTTTCTATTTCTTCTAAAATTATTTTTGGTAATTCTCTCCCTCTTGAAGGTATATGAGTATCAGATATTATAACAATTCTCAAATTTTATTTCTTTTTATGTCTTTCCCTTTTCCTTCTTTTTTTAAATTTATGCCTTTTAATTTTTTTCCTTTTTCTTTTTCTTCCACAAGGCATAATTCCCTCCTATTTTATAAATTTTATTTCTTTTGAAGGTTCAAAAACAACTGCATATCTTTCAGGTATTTTAACTTCTTCCTTTGTTTTAGGATTTCTCCCGATTCTTGCCTTTCTTTTTTTTACTTTGAATATTCCAAACCCCTTTAAAATAACCCTTTCTTTTTTATAAAGGCTCTCCTTCATTATATCAATCATTGTATCAATTATTAATGCGACATCCCTTTTAGGAAAACCTGTTTTTTTATTTATTAATTCTAAAAGATCCTGTTTTGTCATTTTTTATTCTCCTTTTAAATTTATTCTTCTTCTCTTTTTACTTCTTCCCATATATCTTCAAGATACCATATATAATCTGCCTCTATTTCAAGGCTTTCTGATATCCCCTTTTTAAAAGCAACCACTTCTACTCTTTTCCCTAAATACTTTATCTCCCTCACAACTTCAACTAAATCTTCATCTCCTGAAACAAGAATTGCTGTATCATATGCATTTCTAACTGCAAGCATTATCATATCTGTTGCTATTCTTACATCAACTCCTTTTTGAATTGGCTTATCTCCCCTAAATTTTAAAGTTGAAAGTCTTGGTGTTATTCCTCTTCCAATGAAGTTTTTTATAAAGGAGAGTTTTTTTTCTCTTTTTTCAAGATACTCAGGTGACCTTCTTGCGTCCTCTGGTGAATAAATTCCATCATAGTAATAACTTCTTATAATCTTTCTATCCTTTTGCAGAAGTGGTATAAGTTTGAATAGATCATACTTTATATTTCTTTCACTACATGCTGCGAGCATATATGCTCCATCTACAAATATAATTACTCTTTCCATAATTACCTCCAAAAATTTAAAAATTAATTATATAGGTTTTGAATTCAAAAATCAAGTTTGATTATAATTAAATTATAAAAATGAAAAGATTAGAGGAATTTAAAAGGCATCTTTTTCTTATAAAGTTTTTTGAAACTCTTTTTATTTCTTTAACAATTCTCACCATATTTTTGATCCTTTCTCCTTTCCTTAAAATTAGATTTTACATTTTTTTCCTTTCCCTTTTACCCTTTTTGAATTTCTTTTACTCCCTTAAAAAATTAAATTATTTCAAAATTGCAAGGGAAATTGAAAGGAAAATACCTTTACTTGATGAAAAAATTATAACATATATTGAATTTAAAGATTCAAAAGATGAAAAGAAAAGAAAAATAGCAGGAAATTTAGAAAAATTATTTGAGAATTTTAATTTTAAAGAGGTTTATCCTTTAAAAAATTTGTTTGATAAAACAAAAATTTTTTTATATTCCCTTATCTATTTTTTACTTTTTCTTTCCCTTTTTCCTTATAAATTTGCTGAATATTTTATGGTAAATAGAAAAACTTCTTTTTATTTAAAAACAGAACCTGAAAAGGGAATATTTTTTGTTCCCTATAATTTAAATATTAAATCAATACCAATTGGTGAAAAGAAAATTGACAAAGTTTATATTGAATACAATTTTGGAAATAAAAAATTTTATAATTTAATGAAAGAAATTGATAATAATTTTATCTATTCAATAAATATATTTGAACCCTGCATTTTTAAATATAAATTAAAAGCAAATGGTTTTAAAACAAAAGAAAAAGAATTGATATTTAAAGAAAGACCCTTTTTGAAATCCTGGAAAGTATTTTTGGAAAATGATACCCTTTATTCGCCTGATAAAATATTTACATTTGGTAAAAAATTTAAAATTCATTTTTATTTTTCTGGGGATTTTGATTCAGGATATGTATTTTTAAATAATGATATTTTGAAAAAATTTAAGGATAAAGAAGTAGATGTAGAAATAAAAGGGGAAGGATTTATAAATTTTTCTTATTTTATATACGATAAAAAAATTGAAGAAAAAGAATTAATAGAAATAAAAAGGGGTGAAGATTCTCCACCTTTTATATATGTTATTTTCCCCCAACATGATGACAAAATAAATGAGGATTTAAAAATTCCTTTTATTTTATATCTTTTTGATGATTTTTCTTTAAGGTCAATTGACCTTTTCTATGAATTTAAAGGTATTAATTCAAAGAGAATAAAAAATTATATAAATGAAAAAGAAGATACGCTTTATTATATTTTTGATGTTTCTCACCTATCCCTTTTACCAGGAGATACAATTAAATTGTTTTTTGAGGTTTATGATAGGGGGAGAGAAGGAATTTCAAAATCTTCAAGATCAAAAATATATAAATTCTGGATACCTACATATACTGAAATTTATAAAGAAACTGAAAAAGAAATGGAAGAAGGGATTTCATTTTTAAAGGGTGAAGGTAAGGAAGTTTCTGATTTTTTAAAAGATCTTGAAAAATTTAAGGAGAAGATGGAAAATTTGAAGGAAAAGAAAGAAAGAGGAGAAATAAAAGAGGCGATTGAAGGTATTGAAAAAAGTATTGAAGAGATGTCAAAAAGATTTGAAGAATATTCTAAAAGGGCTGAAGAACTTTTAAAAAGATATCCCCTTGATATGGAACTTCAGGAAAAAATTTTTAAGTTAAAGGAACTTTTTGATGAGGTTCTTACCCCTGAACTTAAAAAAATTTTTGAAGAAATTAAGGAGGCAATTAAAAAAATTGATTCTGAAAAATTAAAGGAAGCTTATAAAAATCTTCTTTTAAATCAAGAAATTTTAAAAAAAGAAATTGAAAGGATGATTGAACTTTTAGAAAAAGTCAGGCAAGAAGTAAAACTTAAAGAACTTATTGAGAGGATGAAAAAAATTGAAGAGAAAATGGAAGGAATGGTAAAGGATTTAGAAAAATTTTCTTTAAAAGATTTTGAAGAAATTGAAGAAAAGATGAAGGAAATAAGTAAAGAGATGGAAAATCTTTCAAAAAGCTTTAAAGGTGATGAAAAAAGGATTGGAGAAAAAATTGGGGAAGCAAAAGGAGATATTGAAAGGGGTTTAGAAGATTTTTCCCTTTCAAAAAATCTTTTTTCTCAAGGAAAAAAATCTTTATGTAAAGGTAAATTTTCTTCTTCAAAAGAAAATGTTGAAAAGGCAAGGGAGAAACTCCAAAGTGCTTTAGAAGAACTTTTTTCAATGAGAAAAAACATTTTTAAAGAAAAACTTGAAGAGATATTTTTTTCAAGTATATTTTTATCTCAAAAGGAAAAAGATGTAGAAGAAAAAATAGAAAAGAGAGAAGAAAATATAGAGGAGGTTGAAGGGGAAATTTTAAATAATAAAGAGGCATTGAGAAGATTTAAGGATAGGGTTCTTGAAATTTCAAGAGAAAATATTGATTTTCCAAGGAAGGTTTTAAATTATGCATTTTCAGCATATTATAAATCAGAGGAACTTTATGAAAAGGTTAAAATTCTTGAGTTTGAAAAATTAAAGGAGATAGTGCTTGAGATAGAGAATTATTTAAATCTTGTTGCACTTGAAATATTAAAAATAAGAGGAGAAGGTGAAGGCTCTGCTTCATCTGCTTTAATGGAGGCATTAAGAAGACTTTCTGAAATGGCAAAGGAACAGTCCCATATAAATGCATTAACTCAAAGTCTTTTCCCTATTGAAATTGGTGAAGCACCTTCAGAAGAATTTTTACGCTCTCTTAAAAGGATTGCAGGCATGCAAAAGGGACTTGCTGAAAAACTAAAAGAATTGTTGAAAGAAATTGAAGGAAGAGGTGAAAGCTCCTTAGAGGAGAAAATGGGAAAAATTATTGAAGAGATGGAAAAGGTTGCAAAGGAAATTGAAAAGGGGGAAATTAAAAGGGAAGTTCTTGAAAGACAGGAAAGAATACTTTCAAGAATGCTTGAACTTCAAAGGTCAGTTTATAAAAGGGAATTTACCCAAAAAAGATATGCTGAAAGACCAAAACCTTATGAGCCATTAAAACCACCAGAAAAAATAATTAGTGAAGATGAGATAATAAAAATAAATTTAATAAAAGTTTTAAATTCAAACATTCCTTACGAGGATAAAAAAATATTTATAGATTATTTAAATTCTTTAATCAAGTGAATTCAAAAAATCTTGCTCATGAATTGAGTAAAATTTTTAAAGATAAAAGGGATTTTGATAAATTTTTTGAAGTTGCCTTAAAGGGAATTCCTGAATATATAAGGTTAAATCCCTTAAAAATTGAAGGGGAAAAAATTTTAAAAAATTTAAAGGAAAAGGGATTTATATTAAAAGAAAGTGAAATTTTTCCTGAAGCCATTGAAGTAGTTGAGAAAAAATTTGAAATATCAAAGACAATTGAGCATTTTTTAGGATATTTTTACATTCAATCTCTTTCTTCAATGATACCCGTTTATCTTTTGGAAATTAAAGAGGATGAAAAAATCCTTGATATATGTGCTGCACCAGGTTCTAAAACAACGCAGGCAGGAATTTATTTAAAAAATAAAGGAATTATTTTTTCAAATGATATAAATATTGAAAGATTAAGAGCACTTTCCCATAATGTAGATAGAATTGGTCTTTTAAACTGTTCAATAAATAGAATAGATGGGAAAAAAATAGGAGATATTTTTTTTGAAGAATTTGATAAGGTTATAGTTGACCCCCCTTGTTCTTCAATTGGAATTATTGATAAATATCCTTCAATAATTAAATGGTGGCATCCAAGGGAAATTGATAAATTTTATAAAGTGCAAAAGGAAATTTTAAAATCAGGTATAAAGGCTTTAAAACCAAATGGGAAACTTGTTTATTCAACCTGCACCCTTTCAATCAAAGAAAATGAATATTTGATAGATGAAATGCTTAAAAAATATCCTGTTGAAGTATGTGAAATTAAAAACTTAAATATTCCAATAAGGAAGGGTTTTAAAAAATTTGAAAATTTTGAATTCAAAGAAGAAATTGAAAAAACAATAAGAATATATCCACAAGATGTTTTATCAGAGGGTTTTTATATTGCAGTTTTAAATAAAAAGGATAGTATGAAAAGGGAAGAAAAATTTTATTTAAAGGATGATAGGAAATTTTTTGATTTTGACAATCATGAAATTAAAGAGGTGTTTAATTATCTTGAACAGGAATTTGGACTTGAAAAAAAATTTTTTGAAGAATTTTTATTTTATTTAAAAAAGGATGAAATATGGATTTTATCAAAGAAATTTAAGGAAATTATAAATCCTTTTGATTTAAGAAGAGGAATGAGATTTTTAAGGAAACATTTTAAGGGATATAAACTTACAACAAATTTTGTTCAAGTTTTTGGTCATTTATTTAAAAATAGAATTTTGAAACTTGAGGAATTTGAAGATGCAAAAAAATTCTGTGAAGGTAAAGATATCAAAATTTCTTCTTATTTTAAAGGTCAAGTAATTGTTTTTTATAAGGATTATCCACTCGGAACAGGTTTTTTTGAAAATAATATTTTAAAATCGCAAATTCCAAAGTCAAGAAGAATATTTGAAATAGAAGGGTAAAATTTAATATAATTAAAAACTTTAAAGAGAATAAATATGGATAGGGGAGAAAAAATTTTTAATGAGGCAAAAAGGCTTTTTGAAAAGGGAAGAATTTGGGAAGCAATACCAAAATTAAAGGAAGCCATTAAAATACATCCTGATTATGCTGATTATCATAATCTTTTAGGCCTCTGCTATTATACTGCGGGTCTTTTTAAAGATGCTATAAAAAGTTATGAAAGAGCTTTAAAAATAAATCCTGATTATATTGAAGCAAATATAAATATGGCGATTGTTTTAAACGATTTAGGAGAATTTGAGAAATCTTCAAAATATTATGAAAAGGCTGCACTTTTAGAAAAAGGAACCGGTGGCATCCCGCAAACAATTAGAAACAATCTTGCAAATACTTATAAAAAATTGGGGGAAATATATTTTGAAATAGGTGAATATGACAGGGCTCTTGAAGAGTTTAAAAAAGCACTTGAAATTGCCCCAAATTTTATTGATATAAAGACATCGTTTGCTCATACATTAATTCAAAAAAATAATTATAAAGAAGCAGAAAAAATTTTAAAGGAAGTTTTAAATATAAATCCAAAGTATAAAAGGGCATTTCTTTTGCTTGGTCTTGTTTATTATAAAAAAGGTGAAAAAGCAAAAGCAAAAAAAATATGGAAAACTCTTTTAAAGGAATATCCTGATGATGTTAAAATAAAAACTTATTTAAATATGATAGGGGAGGAATAAATGGAAATAAAGGATACCTTGAATCTTCCAAGAACCAGCTTTTCAATGAAGGCGAATTTATCAAAAAGAGAAAAGGAGATAATAGATTATTGGGATAAAAATAAAATTTATTATAAACTTCTTGAAAGAAAAAATAAAGGAGTTTTTTTCTTACATGACGGTCCTCCATATTCAAATGGTCATATTCATCTTGGAACCGCAATGAATAAAATATTAAAAGATATAATAGTTAAATATTATTTTTTAAAGGGATATAAATCGCCTTATATTCCTGGATGGGATAATCATGGAATGCCAATTGAAAATGAGGTTATAAAAAATGATGAGGAATTAAAAAGAATTTTAAAGGATCCTGAAAATCTTAAAAAAATTGAAGTAAAAAAATTAATAAGGGAAAAAAGTAGGGAATATGCAAAAAAATGGACAGAGATTCAAAAGGAAGAATTTAAAAGGCTTTTATGCATAGGTGATTGGATAAATCCTTATCTTACAATGAGTCCTTATTATGAAGCAGAGGAGTTAAAATTCTTTTCAGAATTATTTAAAAGAGGATACATATATAGAAGTTTTATGCCTGTTCATTTTTGCTCTAACTGTCATACTGTTCTTGCAATGGCTGAAATAGAATATAAGGATAAAGAATCACCATCCTTATATTTTTCAATGAATTTTAAAAAGGGTTTTCATTTTCCTTTTGATGAAGATGCAGAAGTTTTGGTTTGGACAACAACTCCTTGGACAATAATTTCAAATCTTGGTCTTGCCTTCAATCCTGATTTCAATTATGTTCTTGTTAGAGTTAATAATAAAAAATATATACTTGCAGAAGAAACAATTGAAAGGGTAAAAGAAGAACTTAAATGGGGAAATTTTGAAATTTTAAAAGGGGAAAAAGGTATTATTTTTGAAAATAAGGAATTTTTACACCCATTTTTTGATAGGATTTCAAAAGGAATTCTTGCTGATTTTGTTACAAAAGATGTAGGTTCTGGAATTGTTCATATAGCACCTGGTCATGGTAAAGAGGATTTTGAAGTAGGTTTAAAATATAATCTTGGAATAATTTCACCAATTGATGATAATGGAAAATTTACAGAAGAAGCAGGAATTTTTAAGGGATTAAATACAGATGAGGCGTCAGAAAAAGTTGTTGAAATTTTAGAGGAAAAGGGTAAACTTCTTAAAATTTCAAAAATAGTTCATAGTTATCCCCATTGCTGGAGATGTAAAAAACCACTTATATTTAGGGCAACATCACAATGGTTTTTGTCAGTTGAACATAGGGATTTAAAAAAGAGAGCAATCTCAGAAATAGATAATATAAGATGGATTCCTGATTTAAGTATAAATAGGATAAAATCAGCAGTTTCAGAAAGACCTGATTGGTGTATTTCAAGACAGAGGGCATGGGGTGTTTTTATTCCTGCTTTAAGATGTAAAGATTGTAATAATGTTTTTATTGAACCTGAAGTTGTTGATAAACTTTCAGAAATGGTAAGAGAGGGTGAGCATGATGCATGGCTTTTAAAGGATTTAAAGGAGTTTGGAGAAAATTTGAAATGTAATAAATGTTCTTCAAGGAATCTTGAAAAGGAATTTGATATACTTGATGTATGGATTGATTCGGGTCTTTCAAGTATTATAGTTAGTAATGAAAGGGGACTTACATGGCCCTCTGATGTATATATAGAAGGACCTGACCAACATAGGGGATGGTTTAATGCAAGTTTAATACTTGGTGTTGCTTTAAAGGAGAAAAGTCCTTATAAAATATGTATAACTCATGGCTGGACACTTGATGAAAAAGGGAGGGCAATGCATAAATCTCTTGGTAATGTTATAGACCCTATGGAAGTTGCAAATAAATATGGAGCAGAAATTTTGAGGATATGGGCATCCTCCTCAGAATACACACAGGATGTAAGACTTTCAGATGAAATTCTTGAGAGAAATGTTGAAATATATAGAAAGATAAGAAATACTTATAGATTTATAATTGCAAACCTTTATGATTTTGATCCTTCTTTTAGTATTCCCTTTGAAAATATGCTTCCCTTAGATAAATATATTCTTTCACTCCTTAAAATAAGAAGAGAAAAATGGATAGAATTTTATGAGAATTTTGAATTTCATAAATTTTTTAAAGATTATTATAATTTCTGTTCAGTTGATTTATCCTCTTTTTATCTTGATGCATTAAAGGATAGACTTTATGTCTCTTATCCTGACGGAATTGAAAGGAAAAGTGCACAAACTGCCCTTTATCATATTTTAAAGGAACTTTTAATTTTTGCATCCCCAATTTTAAGTTTTACATGTGAAGAGGCATATTCAAAAATAAAAGGTAAAAAAGAGGAAAGTATTTTCTTTGAAGAGATAAAGGAATTTAACTTTTATGATGAAGAAATTTATAAGGATTTTGAAGAGATAATAAAAATAAGAGATTTGGCACTTAAAGCACTTGAAAATGTGAGGCAAAAAGATTTAATAGGAAGTTCTCTTGAAGCAAATTTATATTTTGATGGAAAAATTGATATTCTTTTAAAATATAAAGAATATTTAAAGGAAATATTTATAGTTTCAGGTGTATTTTTTGGTAAACCAGGTGATTTTTTAGAAAGTATTTATGATGAAAAAATGAATATAAGTGTTTATGTAAGTAGAGCAAAAGGAGAAAAATGTGTAAGATGCTGGATGTATTCTGAAAATATTAAAAGGGATGAATTTGGAAATTTATGTGAAAGATGCTATGAAATTATTAATAAATTAAAAGGGGCAAAAAATGAATGAGAGAACATTAAATTCTTTAAAAAAGAAATTATTAATGGAAAAAGAAAAACTCTTAAAGATATTAAGGAAATCAGAGGAAAAACTTAAAGAAGATGTTTTTGAGAAGACGGGTGATAGAAAGTTTTCTTATCATCTTGCAGATATGGCATCTGATGAGGAATTTGTTGAAGAAATGTCAATTTTAGCAACACAGGCACATAGAAGATTAAAAGAAGTTGAAGATGCTCTTTTAAGAATTGAAAGAGGAGAATATGGGAAATGTTTTAAATGTGAAAAAAATATAGAAATTTCAAGATTGAGGGCTGTTCCATATGCAAAATATTGTCTTAAATGTCAAGAAGAAATTGAAAGAAAAAGTGGTTTTATCAAGGAGTAAATTTTTAATCTTTTTAGGAATAAGTTTATTTGTAATTTTAATTGACCAAACTTTAAAATATTTTGTGGCAAAAAACTTACCTTATGGCAAACCTTTAAAAATTATGGGAAACTATTTATGGATTACATATATTAAAAATCCTTTTGGTGTTTGGGGAATAAAATTTCCAAAATGGTTCCCCTATGAACTTATTGCCTTTTTAATAATAATCCTTTTAATCATTTTTCTTATTTTAGAAAAGAAAAAAATTTATGTTTTATCCTATTCTTTTTTATTTGGTGGTGCAATTGGTAATCTTATTGATAGATTAAGGTTTAAAGCAGTTGTTGATTTTATAGATGTTGGAATTTCAGAAAATTTAAGATGGCCTATCTTTAACATTGCTGATTCATCAATCACAATAGGAATAATTCTTCTTTTTTTAATTCCATTAATTTTTGAAAGGAAATGAATTTTTTATTTCTTTTAATTAATTTATGGATTAGCGATTCCCTTGAAAATAAAATACTTTCTCAATATATAAGAGATTCAACAAAATTAATTTTTGAAGAATTCTATTTAGAAATAAGTGGAGCAAATGAATTTATACATAAATTAAATGTTAAAAATATTGAAGAAGTAAAGGAAGAAAGAGAAAAAAGGATAAAAAATGAAGTTGTTTATAAAAGTATAAGGGATAGCATTTTTAAAAGAAAAATTGAAGAAACTGGTGGTCTTATTCCTGAAATTGATATTCCAATACCACTTCCAAAAGTTCTTGGAATGGGAGAAGGTGCTTCTGTTAAAATATCAGGTTCACAGGATATTTCCTTTGGTGTTTCGCGTGACCTTTATTCTGACCCAACAAAAATAAATTATTCAAATCTTCCCCAATTTGAAATGAATCAAAAATTAAGGGTTAATGCCCTTGGAAATATAGGGAATAAAATAAAGGTAAATCTTGACCATGATTCAGAAAGGGAAGCACAGTATAAAAATACTGTAAAACTTCAATATCAGGGTGATGAAGATGAGATTGTTAAATTGATTGAAGCAGGTAATACACAATTTTCCTTAGGAGGTGCACAAGGTGCAGGTGGTAAGGGTCTTTTTGGAATAAGAGGTCTTTTTGCTCTTGGACCTGTTTCTTTTGAAGGAATTTTATCAAGGGAACAGGGGCAGGCAAAAGAAATTGTAAAAAAACCAACATTTGCAAAAGAGGATACCATTTCCTCTGAAGATTTTGTTAGTGGAACATTCTTTAAAATTCCTGTTCCAGATGGTGAAACAATTGAAACATTATGGGTATTTTATGACGATGCAGATAATTATAATCTTACAGGTAAAAGAAGGGCATTTTTATTTTTAAATCCAGAAAAAAAGGATTCCTTTATTGATACACTTTCCTGGTTTAAAATTCTTGATTATGATAAGGATTGGTATTATGTAAGCGGTTTTAAAAATATAATAGGATTAAAAGATATAAGGATTGAAGGTAATAAGCAACTTGCTGTTTCATATATTACAAAAAGTGGTTTAAGAATAGGTTCTTTTAAAGATACAACAAATCCTGATACACTTTTACTTATAAGGAAGAGGGGGATAAAATCTAAAAAGGACGATACATGGTGGAATGAATTGAGAAATGTTTATTATATTGGAACAAATGTTGAATACATTAAAATTTATAGAATTACAACAGGTAGGGAACTTTTACCTTATGATGAAAATGGTAAAGACATAGTTAAAATACTAAATCTTGATCATAATAATGATGGATATATTGATGGTATTTTACCAAATGGTTTTAAACCTATACAGATTCCCTATCTTATTTTTCCTCAAGAATTTCCCTTTATGGATGATTCCCTAAAAACAAAGGATACCACCATTTATTATTATTCAAGGGAGGATTATGGAAATCATCCTGATTATGGTAAATACAAAATTGTTTTTAAATCACAAAGAAGGGAAGAAAAGATACAGCTTGATTATGGAATTTTGGAAAATTCAGAAGAAATATATTTTGGTGGAGAAAAATGGCAAAGGGGTAAGGATTATCAAATAGATTATGAAACAGGAGAACTTTTAATTTTAAATCCTGCTTATTATAGAGAACTTACAAAAGAATTAACAATAAGATATGAAGTTGGTCAAATTTTCCAACTTAAACAAAGAAGTTTAATCGGTTTAAAAAGCACTTATGAAATGGGTAAAAATTTATCTTTTGAAAATATTTTTGTTACAAGAATAGAATCAAGCATTGATAGAAGACCAAGATTGGGTGAAGAACCTGTTAGAATGGGTCAATATACAATGAATTTAAAAAGTCAAGCAAGCCCATATTTTTTAACAGAAATTGTTGATAAACTACCAATTGTAAAAACTGATAAGGAATCAAATGTAAGATTTAATTTTGTTTATAATCAATCATTTCCAAATCCAAACATTTATGGTTCCGCTTATTTGGATGATATGGAGGCAGTTGAACAATCCTTTGAGTTTCCAAATCAATCTTTTTATTGGCAAAAGGGAGCACCACCATCTAATTTTTCCTTAAACAATCTATGTAAAAATATAATATGGGCAGCAAGAAATAATTTGTTTAAAAAAGGAGATGTTAATCCAAATCTTCCAAAAGAAGAAAAAGATGACTTAATAACTGTTATGCAAGTTATTTATAAACCATTAAATTTTGAAAATTTTGAATGGGCTTCTTTACATACACTTATTTCTTCTGAAGGATTCAATTTTTCAAAATATCAGTATTTAGAAGTGATAATTAAGGGAGATAAGGGAATCCTTGGAATTGATCTTGCAACAACAATGAATGAAAATACTTTCTGGAGGGATAAAAATGGTAATTTAAAAGGAGATCCAGATAAACTTGATACTGAAGATAAGAATAATAATGGACAGCTTGATTTTGGTGAAGATACGGGTTTAGATGGTATATTTGGAGAGGATGATAAGAATGTTTCTGGTGATGATGGAAATGATGATTATAACTTAGATAAAATTGAAAAGATAAATGGAACAGAAAAAAATACAAGACTTGATAAAGAAGATCTTGATGGAGATGGAAGATTTAATGAACCCGATAACCTTTTTGAATGTATTATAGATTTGGAAAATGATATTCCCTATTATGTAAGTCCTTCTGGTTTCAAAATTTATAGAATTTATTTAAATGATACATTAAAATTTAAAAAAATAGGAAATCCAGATTTAAGTAAAATAAAGTTTGGAAGAATATGGTTTTCAAATCTTACAAAAGAAGATACCTTTTATATTGTTTCAATAAAAATTGTTGGGAATAGATATTTAAAAGATGGAATATTTAGTTTAAAAGATTCAATTCCTGTTGATACCTTGTATGAAAAATTTTATATAACAACCTATAACAATAAGGAACATCCCTTTTATAAGCCACCACCAATGAAACTTGAAAGGGATCTTGCAACAGGTTTAGTTGAAAGGGAAGCATCAATTGTTTTTAAGTTTGAAAATTTAAAGCCCTTCCATTTTGCAAAAGCAACAAAAATGAATTATAGACCCGACAATTTAATAGTATCTTATGAAAAAATAAAATTGTGGGTAAGATTAAACGATTTTAATTTACCAAAACTTAAGTATTTTGTTATAAGATTTTATAGTGGTGGTGATACTTTAAACTATTATGAATATAGGGTGGAAATACAAAAAGGAGATTGGATTAATATTGAAATTGACCCTTATAAATTTTTAGATACAAAGAAAAGGAGACCAAAGGAAAAAATAGATTCTTTATACGAGAACCCAATTTATCCTTCCTATTTTGTTAAAGGTAATCCAAACCTTCAAAATGTTTCAAAATATTCCTTTGGCATTTTAAATTTAACAGATGAGGAAATAAAGGGTGAAATATGGATTGATGAATTAAAGGTTTCTAAACCATTTACAAAATCTGCTTATAGATTTGAAACATCATTAAATACAAATTTTGCAGACCTTTTAACACTAAATTTAAGGTATGAGGATTTTAGAGCAGATTTTAGAGACCTAAATTATTCTTCTGGTTCCCTTTTAAGTTCTTCAAATCATTATTTATATGATGCTTCAGGAACTCTTTATTTAAATAAATTTATCCCTGCTGATGGTTTTAACATTCCTTTAAGGATTGGATTTAGAAGAAGTTATGAGCTTCCAAAATATATGCCCTCTTCTGACATAATATTAACTCCAAAAGAGAGTAAATTGAATAACACAAATAGAATGGAAAGAAGTATTTCCATTGATTTTTCAAAATCAGGTTCAAAAAATAAAATATTACAGTATACAATTGATAGATTTTCTCTAAGCCTTTTAAGAGGTGAAAATTATTTAAGAAGTCCTTTAAATATTGATACATTAAAAAATTATAGTGCAAGAACAAGTTATTCTTTGCCAATAAACTTTTCAGGATTTAAAATTTTTGGGCAATTGATAAATCCATTTCCTTCAAATTTAAATGCTTCCCTTGATTATAGTGGGATGACTCAAAAAAGTTATGCTTTTCGCCAAAATGATTATATAAAAGAAAGAAATTTAAGAAGTTTTATTGGTAAAACCTCTTATGGAACTTCATTTAGACCTTTAGGAAGTACAAATTTGAATTATACATCTTCTCAAACATATGATTTAAGAAGAGAAAAAATAACAGGAAATTTCTGGGGGGAAATGAATAACTTCTCCCAAAACTTTTCCATTAATTATTCTCCAACCCTTCCCTATATTCTTAGAGAATTTATAAATTCCTTTTCCTTTAACTATAATGCAAATTTCAATTCCTCAAGAAATACAAATATAAGTGATACAATTTTAAAGGTTCCATGGGATAATGTTTCATCAAATAGTTCTTATAATTTTCAGGGAAATTTTGATTTTATAAAAATAATTGATAAATTTATATCTTTTGGTAAAAAAGAGGCAAAAGAAGGTTTCAAATTTTTAAAGAATATAAATCCCTTTAATTTAAGATATGAAATATCAAATCAAAGTATTTATTACAGTTTAAGGAAATTACCCGATTATATTTATAGATTTGGTTTTAAACATGAAATTCCCTTTGATTCAACTTCTCCTTATTCCCTTTCTAACAATATAACTTCAAGTAAGGGATTTAATTTATCAACAGGACTCAATTTTAATATCTTTGATATAAATACAAGGTATTCCAATAATTCAAGAATATCAAAATCCTTTAATTCTAAACCAACAAAAACTTATACAACACAGTTTCCATCACTTGACTTAACAATTTCACAACTTCACATGAATTTCCCATATTTTAAAAAATATTTAAGTTCTTTAAATTTTCAATCAGGATATACAAGACAAATTGAAAAGACAAAATCCTTTACTTCTCTTAACATAAATACATCAAATAATTTTTCTCCTTTATTTGGTTTTCAAGGAAGAACAAGGAGCGGTATCGGGTTTAACATTTCTTATAATCTTACAAAAACTAATGGTGAAACAAGAAGTTCAACTGCAAGTTATAAATCAAATAGTGAGGTGAAAACATTTTCTGGTTCCTTTGATTTTTCATATAGTAATCCAAAAGGTGTAAAACTTCCCTTTTTAAAGGGAAATATTTTAAAAATTAAAAGTCAATTAAATGTAAATGTAAGACTTAATATTAGTAATACAAAATCAAAGACAGGAACAAGAGGTGACGAAAGGGAGACAAGAAATGTTGGAATTGATTTGAGTTATTCACTTACAAAAGATATAGTTGGAAGTGCTTCAATTGATTATATAAAAAATATTGATAAAAGAACAGGAATTGGAAGTGGTTATTTCAAGTTTTTAATTGGTGCCTCCTTTAAATTCTAATGAATATTGAAAAACATATAAAAATATGGATTGAAGAAGATATAGGGAAAGGAGATATTACAACTGAGGGAGTTCTTGAAAAAGATTTTGAGGGTAAAGGAATTATTTATTCAAAGGAAGAAGGTGTTCTTGCAGGTGGTATTTTTTTACCTTATATACTTAAAAATTTTGGTAATTTCAAAATAAATTTTTTAAAAAAAGATGGTGAGGAATTTGAAAAGAATGAAGATTTAATAGAAATAGAGGGCTCTGCAAAGGGGATTTTAAAGTCAGAAAGGATTATTTTAAATCTTTTAATGAGGCTTTCAGGAATTGCAACAATTACAAGGAAATTTTTAAAAAAAATAAACAATAATAATATTAAGATTCTTGATACAAGAAAAACAACGCCCGGTTTAAGAATTTTTGAAAAATATGCTGTTAAAATAGGGGGTGGTTTTAATCATAGATTCTCATTAGATTCTGGTATCCTTATAAAAGATAATCATATTATATTTGCAGGTGGAATAAAAAATGCCCTTTTAAATATGAAAAAAAATAAACCACCAGGAATGAAATTGGAAATTGAAGTTAAAAATTTAGAGGAGGCAAAAGAGGCAATAAAATATGGAGCAGAAATTTTACTTTGTGATAATATGGAAATTGAAGAGATTAAAAGGGTGATTGAAATTTCAAAAGGGAAATGTGAAATTGAGGTTTCAGGCGGTATAAATCTTGAAAATATAGAAAAATATAGGGAACTTAAGATAAATTATATTTCAATAGGTGCTTTAACCCATTCTTCAAAATGGATAGACCTTTCAATGAGGGTGTTAAAAATTTGATTTCTAATTGACAATTTTATTAAAATTTTGTATAATTTAAAATTATGAATAAATATAAAATTTTGATATTTTTATTTTGTTTAATCCTTTTAGGTGGTGTTCTTTTTTCAGTTTATTATTTCTATCCACAAAAAAAAGGTGAAACTCGTGGAGATGTTTTAAATCAATATAAGGCAATTGCAGAAAATTTCTCAGAAGTTTTAACAGATTTGGTAATTGATGAAGATACCCAAGGTATAGTAAAAAAAATAAAAGATTTAGAAAAGGATGAAAAAATATCCTATCTTGTAGTTATAAATCCTGATGGAAAAATAATTGGTTCTTTAACAAAAAATCAAATGGGTAAAGATTTTTCCTCCTTTTATAATTTTGCCCTGCTTCAAAGTTTAAATTCTGTTATAAAAGAATTTGGTGATGTTACAGATATTGGTGTTCCTGTAATTTTTAAAGGTGGTGAAAAGGATGTAAAAGTTGGTGAAATTCATCTTGGTTTAAAGGTTAAAGAAGAAGCTCCTTCTTTCCCTTTTGAATTTTTAATAAAAGTAGGAGGAGTTGGAATTGTATTGTTTATAATTGTTTTAATCCTTATTCAAACCCTCATTTTTTCAGATATTCAAAGACAATTTGCAATTTATGAAAAAGAACACAGGGCTATTTTAAGTTTGGAAGAAGTTAAAAATGAAAGAGAAAAGGTAAAAAGGGAAATTGAAAAACTTAGAGAGGATAGAAAAAAAATTGAAGAAGAAATAGAAAGGGCAAAGGAAGAACTTATGCAAAAAAGAAAAGAGGTTGAAGAATCAGACATAGGGAAAATGGTTAGTGAACTTGAATATAAAAGGCTTGAACTCGAAAAAAGAATAGAAGAATTAAAGGAAGAAGAAAATAAATTAAAGGAATCAATAGAACTTAAAAAAATTGAACAGGACGAGATTAAGAAAAGACTTGATGTTATAAGAGAAAAGATGAAAAGAATTATTGAAGGATAATAATTTTCCTTATTTTATCCTTCTCCTTTAAAAATCCTATCTTTTTATTAAAATTTTTATTTTTCCTTCCACAAATATCAATTAAATCTTTATTTAAAGAATTTTTATTTAATAAAAGACAAATCCTTTTGATTTTTTCTTTTTCCTCTATATTTTGTAAATTTGATAAAAAATAAAAATTTCCCCTTGATTTTTCCCAATTTGTTATTGTAATATCATAACTTGAAGGAATTTTATACTTTATTAAAAATGTGTCAAAATCAAAAGTTATATCTTTTTTTATTACTATCCATCCTGATTCGAGTGAATATGTATAAAGATTTCTTGGTAAAATATAGTTTATTCCAGAATCAATTTTAACAATTTCTTCTATTTCACATAAATTTCTAAATTTAAAGGTATAAGTGGGTTCATTTATTCCTCTTATAAATGTATCAATTCTTTGAATAAATATTTTATCAATTTCAGTAAATGTTACCTTTTCACATACAAGATGACTTGGATTTGGAGTTATCCATTGCCAATCCGGTGTATTATGAAAAAATCCATTAAAATTTTCAAATATTACAAGCTCTTCCCACCATCCACCTGCTCCAATATCAAGGTCACCATCATAATCAATATCACATAAAGAAACAGTTGAATAATAATGTTTTGAATTGTCAAGGATAAAATCTGGATTTGAATTTGGAAATCCATTATTATTTAAATAAATTTTTAAATTACTTGAATAAGGGGAAAGTTGTCCATTATTTGCAAATATTAAATCTGGAAAACCATTTCCATCAAGGTCTCCTACATCAACTTGAATTGAACCTTCTACATCAAGTGAAATCCAAGATGGAATTGTTTCAAGAACACCAAAATTGTTATAAAATATTAAATTTTGTTGCCCATCACAGGCAACAATTAAGTCAAGCCAAAAATCTTTATTAATATCGTAAAATAGAACATCATAGGCAAAATATTTATTTGCACTTTTCCAGAAAGGAAGAGAATCAAAATTTCCCTGATTATTTTTATAAATTTTTATATGCTCTTTTCTTGAATAATATCTTTCACCACCAGCAATTGCAAGTTCTGAATAACCATCTCCATCTATATCCCCAAAATCACAGGAAAAATTATAGGTGCTGTCCTTTGATTTCCAAAAGGGATTTGGATTAGGAATTCCATTTAAATTTTTATAAATTAATACATTTCCAGGTGTACTAAATCCCCCAGGTCCAAGATAATTACTGACAGCAAAGTCAATGTATCCATCATTATTAAAATCGTTTATTGATAAGTGTCCTGAATATTCATAATCATTTGAAAGCCAAGAAGGATTTACTTCAATTACTCCATTTATATTAAAATGGATTGCATTCCTTTCTCTTTCCATATCATTTCCATTTGAAACAACAAAATCCAAATACCCATCCTTATTTATATCGCAAAATCCTCCACCTGTTGAATAATATCCAGAGCATCCTTCCCAACTTGGAGAACTTCCATAAGGAATCAAAAGAAAAAACAAATAGATTTTCATAATAATTTATTATACATTATAATTTATTTTAAATGCTAATTGAAAAGAAGATTTTATTTTCCAAAAGCTTTTTGAAATTTTAGAAAAATTATC
>CAZUSI010000001.1:31789-39440 GCA_964623395.1 uncultured bacterium
TTTATTTTCCAAAAGCTTTTTGAAATTTTAGAAAAATTATCTTTAAACTTAAAAACTTATGAAATTTAAGGTATTCAGTTTTGATTATTGGGATACAATAGTTCCAATAGATGCTGAAAAGGTAAAAAGGATGAGAGATCAAAGAGCTTTTTATTTAAAAAATGTTTTTAAAGAATGGGGATATGATATTGATGAAGGTCTTATAAAATATATATCTCATGAAATATGGGAAATATATAAAAGTTATGATGAAAAAGTTGAAATAACGCTTGAAAAAATAGTTTCTGATATTTTAAAATCTTTAAAAATAGAAATTGATGAAGAAAGGGTTAAAAGGGTTGTTAAAATATATGAGGAATTTTTAATAAAAGCAGGATTTAATTTATCAAATGGAATTTATGAATTTCTTGAAAAGGCAAAAAAATTAAATAAAAAAATTATAATAATATCAAATACACCAGGAGCAAATGTTGAAAGAGAAATTTTGAAGAAAAATAAAATATATGATTTTTTTGATGCCTTTTATTTTTCAAAAGAAGTTGGAGTTAGAAAACCACATCCTGAAATATTTGAAAGAGCAATAAAAGATTTAAAGGTATCAAAGGAGGAATTTGTTCATATAGGAGATAGACCAGAGCTTGATATAGTTGGTGCAAAAAATTCTGGTGTTTTTGGAATTTATTATAATCCAAGAGGATACAGTTATCCTGAAAATTATCCAAAGCCAGATTTTGAAATAAGAAATTTTTTTGAACTTGAAAAATTTTTATAGGAGGTTAAATGAAAATTTTAATAATTTTCTTTTCACTTCTATTTTCAAAAAATCTTTTATTTAAAGGTGAGGAAAAATACATATCAAATCTAAAAAAACTTACAAAGGGTGGTGATAATGCAGAAGCATATTTCTCATGGGATGATAAATATCTTATATTTCAAAGCACAAAAAAGCCCTATAAATGTGATCAGATATTTATAATGGATATAAATGGAAAAAATAAAAAACTTGTATCAACCGGTTATGGGAGAACAACTTGCTCCTATTTTTTACCCGATAATGAAAAAATAATATACTCTTCAACCCATCATCTTTCAAAAGAATGTCCAGAAGTTCCAAAGTTAAATTTAAAAAGATATTACTGGACAATCTTTGATTATGATATATATCTTGCAAAAAGAAATGGTGAAATAATTAAAAAACTTACATATAATCCTGAATATGATGCAGAAGGTATTGTTTCAAAAGATGGTAAAATAGTTTTTACATCTTTTAGAGATGGTGATATAGGAATATATATGATGGATACAATTGGAAATGTTAAAAAGATTATAAATGAATTTGGTTATGAAGGTGGTCCATGGTTTTCTCCTTTAGGTGATAAAATAGTTTTTAGGGCCTTTTATCCTGAAAATGAAGAAGAAAAGAAAACATATATTGAACTTATTGAAAAAAGGGTTGTATCACCACCATGGATGGAAATATTTATAATTGATACATCAGGTGAAAATTTAAGAAAAATTACAAATTTCAAAAAAATTTGTTTTGCACCTTCATGGCATCCATCAGGTGAATATATAATATTTTCTGCAAATCTTGAAAATCCATGGAATTTTGATTTATACATAATAAGACCTGATGGAGAAGGTCTTGAAAGGATTACTTATTATGAAGGTTTTGATTCATTTCCAATGTTTTCTCATGATGGTAAAAAACTTGTATTCTGTTCGAATAGAGGAGGTAAAAAAGGGGAAACAAATGTATTTATTTGTGATTGGAAAAAATAAAAATTTTATGGTATAATTTTATTCTTAAAGCCGGGGTGGCGGAATTGGCAGACGCACATGGTTGAGGGCCATGCGGGTTTAAGCCCGTGCGGGTTCAAATCCCGCCCCCGGCATTCTTAAAGCCGGGGTGGCGGAATTGGTAGACGCGGCGGATTCAAAATCCGCTGGAACAAAAATTCCATGCGGGTTCAAGTCCCGCCCCCGGTATAAAAAATATGATAGAATTTTTTGGTCTTTTATTTTTGGCTTTTTTATTTGAATTTATTGATTCTGCAATAGGGATGGGTTATGGAACATCTTTAACCCCAATTTTAATACTTTTTGGTTTTCCTGCATCAAAAATTGTTCCTTGCATTTTATTTTCAGAATTTATAGCAGGTATTCTTGCAGGAATTTTGCATCATAAATTTGGGAATGTAAATTTTGATTTTAGAAGGGATGAAAAAATAGTTTTAAAAAGGTTATCTGGTATTGGTTATGTTCCTCGTTCTTTTGATGCAAAAATAAGTTATTTTTTAATAATATTTGGAGTAATTGGAGCAGGAATTTCTTCTTTTCTTTCTTTAAATATTCCAAAAAAAATTGTAAATCTTTATATTTCTTTTATGGTTACAGGAATTGGCATTTATATTTTAATAAATTTAAAAAGAAAAATTTTATTTAGATGGAAAACATTTTTATTTGTTGCATTTTTAAGTGGATTTAATAAGGGAATTTCAGCAGGTGGTTATGGACCTCTTGTTGCAGGTGGTCAAATTATTTCAGGTCGCCCTGCAAAAAGTTCAATAGGTGTAACTTCCCTTTCAGAAGGAATTGTAAGCTTTGTTTCAATATTGATCTATATAATATTTCAAAAGGGAATAGATTTTAAAATTGTATTACCACTTTTAATAGGTGCATCCCTTTCAACTCCATTCTCAGCAATCTTTGTTAAAAAAACACCTGAGAAAAATTTAAAAATTTTAATTGGAATAATAATTCTTTTTCTTGGTATATTAAATTTTATGAAATTCTTTAATCTCTTTTAAAATTGGGATACTTTCAATTTTCTTTCATGAAATTGCAATTACCAAAGCAAGTATTTTTTGAGCCCCATTTTCTTTTAAAATTTTTGAAATTTCATTTAAAGTTGCCCCTGTTGTTAAAATATCATCAAATAATATAACCCTTTTATTTTTAAAATCAAAATCCCTTTTAAATATTCCTTTTACATTTTCAATCCTTTTATTTTCATCCTTTATTTTTGCCTGTGGCTTATTATATTTAATTCTATAAATTAAATTTTTCATATAAGGCAAATTTAACCTTTTTGAAATTTCCTTACAAAATATTTCATTTTGGTCAAATCCCCTTTCTCTTTTCCTTGCAGGATGCAATGGAACAGATATTATAAGGTCATATTCCCCATTAAGATTTTTTATTTTATTAATTAAAAAAGGTAGAATAATTTTTGACAATTTCTCCATCCTTTTGTATTTATAATTATGGATTAAATCAAGAATTTTCCCTCTATAATGAAAAATTCCAAGTATTTCATCAAATTCAAAATTATTTTTACATTTATGATTGTATTTCTTTTCCCTTCCACAAATTTTGCAGAAGGGCTCTTTAATTAAAAGGGAAGCAATTTCTTCAAAGCATTCATCACATATAATTTTATTTTTTTGAATTTCCTTTTCACACAGAGGGCAAATATAAGGAAAGAAAAAATTGAATATTTTTTCAAAAAAATTTTTCACTATTTATATTATAATCCTTTATAATAATTTTCTCAAAATGGGGCTTTTGCTTAAAAATATAAATAAAATATATGTGTGTGATGATAAATTTAAGATATTAAAAAATTCTTCAATTTATATAGAGAATGGAAAAATAGAAGAGATTGGGAAAATAGATAAGAAAGAAGGAGTAGAAGAAATTGATTGCAGTGAATATATTTGTCTTCCTGGATTTATTGATTCACATACCCATTTAATATATGGTGGTGATAGAATAAAAGAATTTGAGTTAAAATTAAAGGGCTTTTCATATCTTGAAATACTTAAAAAAGGGGGAGGTATTTTAAAAACAGTTTCTGATACAAGGAAAACAAGTGATGAAGAACTTGAAAATTTACTTCTTAAAAGACTCAATCTCATGCTTAAAGAAGGAACAACAACTTGTGAAATAAAAACAGGATATGGGCTTTCTTTAAAGGATGAGGAAAGACTCCTTAAAATTTTAAATAATATAAAGAAAAAGGCTATTCAGGATATTGTTATAACATATATGGGTGCTCATGCTGTTCCAAAAAATTGTTCAAAAAAGAAATATATTGATGAAATAATAAATGAGGGGATAAAAATTGCTTCAAAATATGCAGAATTTTGCGATGTTTTCTGTGAAAGGGGTGTTTTTACATATTCTGAAAGTAAAAAGATATGTGAAAAAGCAAAAGAAGAGGGTTTATTTTTGAAAATCCATGCTGATGAGCTTTCTGATTCAAAAGGTGCTTATCTTGCAGGAGAAATGGGAGCAGTTTCGTGTGAGCATATGGTTTATTCAAACTTAAAGGGTATAAGAAAGATGAAAGAAAAGGATGTTGTTGCTGTTCTTTTACCTGCAACATCGTTTTTTTTGAGAAAAAAATTTGCAGATGCAAAAAAGATTAAAGAAGAAGGACTTAAAATAGCAATTGCCACTGACCACAATCCAGGAACTTCCCCTTGTTTTTCCATATTAACCCCTGCAAAATTAGCCCTTTTTATTATGAAACTTGATATAAAAGATGTTATTCTCGGAATTACATTAAATGCTGCAAGAGCAATTAAAAGGGAGAAAATTATCGGAAGCATAGAAAAAGGGAAACAGGCTGACCTTGTTCTTTTTAAAACAAATGATATACATTACATTTTTTATAATTTTGATTTAAACTTTAAAAAAATTGTTATTAAAAAGGGTAAATTATTTAAAATAGATACTTGAAGAATTTGAAAAATTATTGTATAATAAAAAACATAAAAAAAGGGAGGTAAAAGATGGAAATAGAGATGTTCTTCAAAAACAAAATATATGAGTTTATAAGAGAAAGAAATTTTGAAATGGCAGAAGCCCTTTTGAAAAGAGAGATTGAAGAAGAGGGTGAAAATTCTTTTCTTTACCAGCTTCTTGGAGATATAAATTTTGAAATGGGAAAAGATGAAGAAGCGCTTTTAAATTATAAAAAAGCTCTTGAAATTGCAAAAAATAAAGGAGAAGAAATAGAAATTCTCTCAATTTTAATTAAAATGAAAAAATTAGAAGGTGAGACAATCTCTGTTAATGTTCCCCTCTGCAAAATTTTCATGAAATATGGTTTAAAAGAAGATTTTAAAAATACATTTTTAAACTATTTTAAGGGACTTTTAAATTCTGGTAAAAAAGAAGAAGGGAAAAAATTTATTGAAGGTGTTTTTGAAAATGAAAATTTAAAAAATGAATTTCTTTTCTACTTTCTTTCAAATTTTAAAGAAGGTGAAGAAAATCTCAAAAAGGCAATTTCTGGGTATGAAAATATAGGAGATATAGAGGTTGCAAAAATTTTGAAAAGTTTTTTAAGAGAAGGTGGTGTTGATACGGAAGAATTAAAAAACATAATAAAGATAGAAGGAATAGAAGAAAGAAAACTTGAACCAGAAGGAACACTTGAACTTGCCGAACTTCTTGATAGCATAGGTTCAAAAGAAGAAGCTTTAAATGAGTATTTGAGTTCTATATATGGATTTTTTGTAGAAAGAAAAGATATAAATAAATGTAAAGAAATTCTTGAGAAGATAAAAAAACTTGAAATTTATGATGAAAGAATAGAAAAAATTGAAAGTTTTTTAGAGAATCCCTCTCAAAGTAAATTAGAAATTAAATATGAAGAAGTTTATCCTATTTTTGAAAAAAGATTGGATGAAATTGTTTCAGAAAATATAGAAAATTTAAAAAAAGTTGCAAAAACTTTTTCATCGTCTTTTTTACACAATGAAGCAATTAAAATTTTTGAAAATCTTCTTGAAAAAAGGATAAATTTTGATGAAATTATAGAATATTATTTATATTCCCTTTATGAGGTAGGAGAATATGAAAAAATTTTGGAAATCGAAAATTATGCTAAAAAAGAAATTGTAGATTATTTTAAAGCACTCTCTTATGAAAAACTTGGTGAGGAAAACTCTGCTCTTGAAATATTGAATGAAATATATGAAAAAATGCCTAATTTTATGGATATAGAAGAAAGGATAAGGAAATTAAAGGGTGAAGAAATTTTAAAAGTAAAAGAAGAAGTTCTTGAAGAAATTGAGGTTGTAGAGGGAAAGGAATTTTTTAAAGAGGTTAAAGGAAAGGTGCCAAAAAAAAGGAAAGAAATTCATGAAAGGTTTATAATAATTTATTAGGAGGTTAAATATGAAAATATATGAATATTTTGGACTTAAAGAAGACCCCTTTTCAATGGTTCCTGACCCAAAATTTTTTTATGAGTCAAAACCACATAGAGAAGCTCTTATGAGAATTATTTTTTCAATTGAAAACAATAGAGGTGCTATAGCAATAACAGGGGAAGCAGGAACAGGAAAAAGCATTCTTTTAAGGAAGGTTCTTTTAAATTTATATGAAAATGAAACTTATGAACCGCTACTTGTAATATGTGCTCATTCAAATTTTGATAGAAAATGGTTTTTAAAAAAATTGGTTAATTTTTATGGTTCTGAAGATGTGGAAGAAGATTTCTTTTCATTTATTGTAAAAAAAATAATGGAAAGATATGAAGAAAATAAAGAAAAAATGGTTCTTCTTATTGATGAGGCTGATAAAATAAAGAATATAGAAGTTATGGAAGATTTAAGAAATCTTTTAAATTTAGAGGTAATTGATGAAAAAATTTTTCATCTTGTTCTTGTTGGTTCAAAGGCACTTCCTCAAAATTTAAAGGCATATTCTCCCTTTTATCAAAGAATAGCCCTATGGACTCAATTGAACGGATTTTCAGAGGAGGAGGTTGAAAATTATATAAAATTTAGAATAGAAAAATGCGGAGGGAAAAGCGAGATATTTACAAAGGATGCGCGGGAAAAAATTGTTGCTTATTCAAAAGGTATTCCAAGAATCATAAATGTTATATGTGATTCTGCACTATTAGAAGCATACATTGAAAAAAAGGATAAAGTAAATGGAGAAATAATAGAAAAGGTGGTAAATATGAGAGGACTTAAATGAAAGAAAGTAAGGAGATAAGAGAAATAAAGGCAAGGGCATCAGAATACATTTCAGCAGGATTTTATAAAGAAGCACTTAGAGAACTTGAAAAACTTTTAAATTATCCAGAAGTAGTTGATGGTGCTCTTTATCAAAGGATAGGGGAACTTCATAAAAAAGTTGGTAATAAGGAAAAGGCAATTGAATATTATTTAAAAGCAATTGAAGATTATAAAAGACATGATGCCTATTCACATTTAGTTGCTCTTTACAGAAAAATACTTGAAATAAAACCAGAAAAAAAAGAACTTCTTTTTGAACTTGCTGATGCCTATTATCATATTGGTATGACAACAGAAGCTGCAAAGGCACTTCAGGAATATGCTGATTATCTTTATAAAGAAGGAGAAATTGAGAGATCCTTTGAGGTTTATAAAAATTTGTTAAACATTGTTCCTGAAAATATTTTGCTTAAAAGGAAAGTTGCAGAACTTTTCCTTTTACATAATCTTTTTAAAGATGCATGGAAATTATATAAAGAAATATTTGAGCACTACAAAAAACTCTCAAAGGAAGATAAACTTGTAGAAATAAAAGAAAAAATGGAAGAGATAGAAATAATAATGGGAGAAGAAATAAAAGAGCTTAAAGAAGAAGTAAGTGTTAAGGA
>CAZUSI010000001.1:39540-51240 GCA_964623395.1 uncultured bacterium
CAGAATTAGATATGGCTGATGCTTATTTGGATCTTGGTGAGAAAGACATAGCTTTAGAACTTTATTACAGTGCAGGAGAAACTCTTTTTAAGGAACAAGATTTTATGAATGCCATAAAAGTATACAAAAAAATTGTTGATTTATTTCCATTTGAATTAAAAGCAAGACAGAGATTAGTTGAAATAGCCCAGCGCATAAAGGATAAGAATCTTCTTGTTGAATCTCTTCTTGAACTTGCAAATTGTCTTTACGAAAGAGGAGAAAAAGAGAAGGCTAAGGTCTGGTATATTCAAATTTTGAAAAGGGCTGATCCTAACTGCAAAGAAGCGAAAGAAAGACTTTCTATTATTGCTCCGGAAGTTTTGGAAAAAATTGAAAAAACAAAAGAAAAAGTAGAGGAACCACAAATTAAATTGGAAGAAATAAAAAAGGAGGAAGAAAAAAAGGAAGAAGTTATTGAAGAGGTTGAGATTATTTCTGAGGAAGGATTCATTGACCTTGGAAAAGAAATAAGGGAGGAATTAGAAAAGGAGGAAAAAAAGCTTTCAAAAGAGGAAGAAAAAATATTTGAGGAAATGAAGGAATCTATTTATTCACATGCAGAAAATGTTGACCCTGTTTATGCCTTAGAAGTAGGGATAGCAATGAAAGATTTAGGGATTTTTGATGAAGCAATTACTAATTTAAAGAAAGCGCTAAAAGGGGATAATAAAATAAAAAAGGATGCTTATTATTATCTTGGTCAAATTTTTATTGAAATAAAAAGAGCGGATTTAGCAGTTGAAAATTTTTTAAATGCTTTAAATATTAAGACAGAAGATGAAGAGAGAGACAGAGCAATCCACTATGAGATAGGATTAGCATATGAAATGATGGGAAATTGGGCTGAAGCAATAAGACATTATAAAATATTATATGAAAAAGACCCTTCCTATAAAGAAATAAAACAGAAAATAGCTGAACTTGTAAAAAAGATTAAATCCTCAAAAAAAGAATGAAAATAGACCTTCATTTACACACAAATGCTTCAGATGGAGAACTTTCTCCTTTTGATTTAATTTTTTTATGTGAAAAAATGAATTTTAATATAATTGCAATTGCTGACCATGATACAATTAGAGGATTTAAAGAATCAAAAAGTATTGATACAAGAATAGAGATTGTTCCAGCAGTTGAACTATCAGCAAGGGATGAGAAAAAAGATATTCATATACTTGGTTATTATATTAGTGATGATAAAGGACCCTTAAGTGAATATTTAAAAATATTTAGAGAGGAAAGGATAAAGAGGATTTATAAAATTGTTGAGAATTTAAAGAAGATGGGAGTAAAAATTGAAGCAGAAGAGGTTTTTAAAGAAAGCTCTTTTACTGATTCAATAGGAAGACCACATGTTGCAAAAATTCTCGTTAAAAAAGGATATGCAAAAGATATAGATGATGCCTTTGAAAAATATATAGGTTATTCAAAACCTGCTTATGTTCATAAATATAAAATATCTGTAAAGGAAGGAATTGAAATAATAATAAAAAGTGGAGGAATACCTGTTTTAGCTCATCCAGGTCAATATTATGACCTTGAATACTTTTTATTCCTAAGAAAATTTGGATTGAAAGGAATAGAGGTATGGCATCCTGATAATTTTCCCTATTTAAATGAACTTATTGAATTTGCTGAAAAAAATAATTTTTTGAAAACAGGGGGGAGTGATTTTCATGGATTTTCTCATAATTCAAAAAAAGAGATAGGGAAAATTTTAATTCCTTATTCATCCTTTCTTGATTTAAAAAAGGAAATAAATGAAGAAAATCCTTATTATTTCACCATGGGGAAATGATTGGAATTTAGAGAGAATTAAAAGAAGTCCTGAAAATGCATATTTTTTTAAGGAAATTTTAAAAGAATTTGAAGTTTATCATTTATTTTTAAAGGATAAAGAAATAGGGTTACCCCTTTCTTCTAATCATCATCTTTTTCCGATTAAAAAATTTAGTTTTAGGAAAATTCCCTTTTTATTTTTTTTAGAATTAATTTTAAACAACATAAAAATTTATTTGAAGGCAAAAGAAATTTTAAAGGAAGATATAAATGTTGTTTTATGTCTTTCTTCCTACCTTTTTCTTTCAGGTTTTTTAATAAAGAGATTTTTAAAGAAAATAGTTATTTTAAAACTCTTTGGAATATTTACATATTTTAATTCAAATTTCATTAAAAAAATATTTTTGATACCGGAAAAATTATCTTTTCTTTTACCCTTTGATTTTATATTTTGTATAGATGATGGAAGTGGAGGTGAAAAATTGAGGAAAATTACAGGATTTCCAAAAGAAAAATTTAAAATTTTAAAAAATTCTTATCCTTTAAGTTGGAGGGATATTGAATTAAAGGAAAAAGAAAAAATTGTAATTGGTGTATCTGCCTTAGAAAAATGCAAGGGTTTTGATTATTTTATAAAGGCAGCAAAAGAAGTTTTGAAAAAAAGGAAAGATGTTATATTTTTAATATGTGGAGAGGGTTCTGAAGAAAAAAATTTAAAAAGATTAATTAAAAAATATGGAATTGAAAATAATTTTAAAATTTTAGGTGGTATTCCACATCCTATGATGCCAAATTTTTATTTAAAGGCAAAAATTTTTGTATCAACAAATATTTATGGAAATAAAACAATTCCTGTAATAGAAGCAATGCTTTTTTCAATTCCCCCTATTGTTTTTGAAATAAGAGAGGAAAAGGATTTAATAAAGGATGGAATAAATGGCTTTTTAGTTCCTTTAAAGGATTATAAAAAAATTTCTGAAAAAATTAATCTTTTATTAGAAGATGATAATTTGATAAAAGAAATTGGGAAAAGGGCAAGGGATTTTATTTTAAAAAATTTTAAGAGTTGGGAAGAAAGAATAAAAGAAGAAATTGATATAATTAAAAATTTTTATGAGATATTTTAAAAATTTATTCTTTCTTATCCTTTCTTACATTTCAAATCTTTTATTTAATTTTTTATTTCTAAAAATTCTAACAAATTTCCTTTCACCCTTTTATTGTGGAATTTATTTTTCCTATATAGGTGCATTTCTTATAATTTCTCAAATCTCTTTACTTGGAGTTCCTTATGTTTTTACAAGATACATTCCCTTTTGGGAAGAAAAAGGTGAAGAAGAAAAAATATTTTCCTTATTCTTTCTATTTTCTTTTCTTTATCTTCTTATTTTTTTTATTTTACTTCTTTTTCTTATAATTTTTCCTTTTAAAGAAAAAGAAATCTTTATCCTTTCAATTTTAGCATCCTTTTCCTTTTCTTTTTTAACTCTTTTTTCCTCTCTTTTCAATTCCTTTAGAAAAATGGAATATTCCTTTTTAATAAATTTCTTTTATTTTTTATTTTTAAACCTCCTTTTATTTTTATTTAGAAAAAAATTAGATGTTGAAAAAGTTTTTTTAACTCAAATTTTTTCTTCTTTTATTTCCATATTTTTATCTTTCCTTTTAATTTTTTCTCATAAAAAATTTTTATCAACTTCTTTAAATTTTAAAATAATAAAAGAGATAAAAAGTTATTGGAAAGAATCTTTTCTTTTACATTTTCTTTCTCCAATATTTGATTACTCTGATAGGGTTCTCCTTGCTTTTTTTAAAAGTTTTATAGATGTTTCTATTTTTGTATCTGCAAGAAAAATTGTAACTCCTTTAAGACAGGTTCTCCAATATCCACAGGAAGCAATGGCTCCTGAAATTTCTGCAAGGATTAAAAATTTTGATGAGATAAAAGTTTATTTTGAAATTTTAAGAAAAATCTTATTTTTAATCTCAATACATCTTTTTTTCATAATAATTGTTTTTGGTAAATTTTTTATTCTAATTATAACAAATGAATTTTATTTAAAGGCATATCCTGTTCTTTTAATATTAACTGCAAGAATAATAATTTCCTCCTTATATTCTCCCTATCTTTTATTTTATCGCTCCTATGGAAGAATGATTCACTTTTTCTATTCTGACCTTTTATGGATAATTTCCTTTTTACTCCTTTCATATCCCTTTATAAAATACTTTGGTATTACAGGACTCGCTTTTTTAAATCTTTTTTCAACCTTTTTAGTTTTACTCTTTAACTACTTCTTTATATTTCCAAAATATGAAATGATATCAAAAAAAGAATTTTTAAAAATATTTAAATTTTCAATATCAAGTTTTTTACCCTTTTCAATTTTAATTTTAAAAAAATTTTTACCCCCAATTTTAATTTTGACAATTTATTATTTTTTATTTATAATTTTATCTTTAATTTTTAAACCCCTTGAAAAAGAGGAATGGAAATTATTCTTGAAGAAAATAAAGAAGCAATAATAGAAACCTTTAAAGAAGATTTTCTTTTTAACAATTATATTTGGTATAAAACATTAAAAGAAGGGATAAAGGGATTAAATGTGGGTTTTTTAAAAAAAGATAAATTTTATATGCCATTTGGTTATAAGAAAAAATTGTTTTTCTATTCCCTTTATTTTTCTCCTTTTACAACCCCTTATATTTTTAAAGAAGAAATTGATTTTTCTTTAATATTTAAAAAAATTAAATTTATCCTTTTCATAGAAATTGTTGATGAAGAAAATAAAATTTCTAATGAAAAATATTTTTTAAAAATAAAAAATTTTTATTATAACATAGATTTAAGAAAGGATATTTTTTTAATTGAAAGAAATTACAAGAAATCTTTAAGGGAGCAGATAAGACAGGCAAAAAGAAAAGGGGCAATTTTTAGGGAGATGGAGGAAAAGGACCTTTACGATTTTTATAAAATTTATGAAAAACTAATGAGAATTAAATATAAAAGGGAACCTTTATATCCCTTTACTTTTTTTAAAAGCATATTCAAAAATTTATTTCCTGAAAGGGCAAAGGGATTTGTTGTTGAAGTGAATTCTAAAATAGCAAGTGGTGTTATATGTCTTCATCCCCTTAAAAATTTTTCACTTGCCTTTATTCAAGGAACAGACCCAGATTATTACAATTATCGTGTTTCATCCTTTATATTTGATGAAATTATAAAGTATTATAAAAATAAAAATTTTGAAATTTTTTCATTCGGTTTAACTCCTTTAAAATCCTCCGGAACCTTATTTTTTAAAGAAAGTTTTGGATGCGAAAAAAAAGAAGTAAATATTTATAGGTATACAAGTATTGTTTATAAATTATTAAAGAAGATTTGAAAAAATACATTAATTTTCAATATAATTGAATATAATGAATATTAAAGAATTACTCTTAAAACTTCTTGAATTTAAAACAATTTCTTCAAATACTAATGAATTAAAAAAAATAGTTCTTTTTGTTGAAGAAATTTTTAAGGATAAAAATTTTTATATAGAAAAATTTGAAAGAAACGATAAACCTTCAATTTACATTTCCTTTTACAAAACCTTTGAACCAGAAATTCTTTTTTTAGCACATCTTGATGTAGTTCCACCTGATGAGGAAAAGGATTGGATACCAAAGGAAGAAGGGGATAAGATATTTGCAAGAGGTGCGATGGATATGAAGGGTTCTTGTGCAACTTTAATCAAACTTTTCCTTGATTTATATGAAGAAAAAATAAAGGGTAATTTTGCCTTACTTTTTACAACTGATGAGGAAGTCGGAGGAAAAGATGGTGTTGAATATATTATAAATTATAAAAATTTATCTCCAAAATTTGTTATAATTCCTGATGGTGGAATAAATTTTTCACCTGTTATTGAAAGCAAAGGTGTTTTACATGTTGAAATAAATGCAAAGGGAAAATCCTGTCATGGTTCAACACCTTGGCTTGGTGAAAATTCAATAGAAAAATTAATGGATATATATAAAGATATTAAAGAATGGATTTTAAAAGAAAGTGAAGGTAAAAATGGAGAGAAATGGCATCCAACAGTTAATATTGGTGTAATAAAAGGAGGAAATGCTGTAAATAAGGTTCCTGATGATGCTCTTATGCAAATTGATTTAAGATTTCCCTATCCCTACAATTTAATTTATTTTGAAGAAAAATTAAAGGAAATTTTAAAAAAATATAAAGGTGTCTCTTATAAATTTTTATCAAAGGGTGAAGCAGTTTATACGGATAAATCAAATGAATATATAAAAAAATTTAGTGAAGTTTATGAAAAGGTATTAGGTAAAAAAATAAATTTTAGTAAAGAACATGGAGCAACTGATGGTAGATTTTTTTCGGAAAAAAATATTCCAGTTTTAATAATATATCCAATAGGTGGTGGTATCCATTCAAAGGATGAATGGGTAAGTATTTCCTCTTGTGAAACTTTATTAAATTTGTTTAAGGAATTTTTAAAAAATTATGAGGAAAGTTAGAGTTTCACTTTTACAACTTTCCACAAGGCTTGGTAAAATTGAAGAAAATTATGAAAAAATTTTAAAGGGTATTGAATATTCTTTAAAAGAAAATGCAGAAATAATAGTTACTCCTGAACTTGCAACAATTGGTTATGGTTCAGGAGATATATATCTTGATAAGGTAAGAGAAAATCTTGAAGTTTTGGAAAAAATAAAAAAAGAAGTAAAGGACTTTTATTTAATAATTGGATATATGGAAGAAGATAATAAAGGTTTTTTTTATAATTCTGCTGCTCTTATTTATAATGGTGAAATAATTGGTAATTATAGAAAGGTTCAACTTGTCAATTATAGATTGTTTGATGAAAAGAGATATTTTAAAGCAGGAAATAGAATGCCTGTTTTTAAAACAAAATTTGGTAAAATAGGTATTTTAATTTGTGAGGATGTTTGGTTTCCAGAACCACCAAGGGCAATGGCATTAAGGGGTGCAGAGGTTTTATTTGTAATAGGTGCATCACCTTTTGAAAGGAAAAAAGACGAGATATGGATAAACTATTTAAAACAAAGGGTTTATGACAATATCTTACCTATTTGTTTTTGTAATCAGGCAGGATGTCAGGAAGGAATTGTTTATATGGGTTTTAGTATGTATTTAAATGCAAAAGGAGAAATTGTCTCTCAAGGAAAATTAATTGAGGAAGACATAGTGATTTTTGACCTTGACCTTGATGAATATAAAAGAATTAGAAGAAGGGATATAAGGTTGAGGGAAGTAAGGAAAGAAGTTATAGAAGACCTTTTAAGAGCATGTGAGGAAATGGAAAATGAAGGAGATTAAATTTGATGAAAAGGAACTTGAAATAATAGAAAAGGTTATAGTTGAGTCAATAAAGACAAGGGTTTTAAAGGCAAATGCAAAAGGTGGTATTGTTGCACTTTCAGGTGGAGTTGATTCATCTTGTGTCCTTGTTCTTTCAAAAAAGGCGCTTGGTAAAAATTTACTTGCCCTAATAATGCCTGAAAAGGATATTACCCCAGAAAAAGATATTGAGGATGCAATTAAACTTGTCAAAAAGATTGATGTTGATTATGAAATAATTGAAATAAGTGAATTTGTTGAGAAATTTTCAAAAGTTTTAAAAAGGGGTGAAAAAGAAGAAAGGGAATATTCAATTTACAATTTAAAACCAAGAATAAGAATGATAATAAATTATTTATATGCAAATGCTTTAAATTATTTAGTTATAGGAACAAGCAACAAAACAGAATTACTCTTAGGATATGGAACAAAGTATGGCGATCTTGCTGCTGATATATATCCAATAGGAGACCTCTATAAAACGCAGGTATGGCAACTTGCAGAATATCTTGGAATAGATGCTGAAATCGTTAAAAAGGTTCCTTCCGCAGGTCTTTGGAAAGGTCAAACAGATGAAGAAGAAATTGGTTATACCTATAGTCAAATTGATTCTGTCTTATATTCACTTGTTGATCTTGAACTTTCTGTTAAAGAAACCTCTCAAATGCTTTCTATTTCTGAAGAGGCAGTTTATGACCTTTATATGAGAGTTGTTAAAAATGAGCATAAGAGGAGAACACCAACAATTACAAAGATTTCAAAAATGTGCCTTGATAAGGATTGGAAATATCCAGTTGAAAGGGAATGATTAGAATTTTGGGAATAAATGGCTCTCCAAGAAAGGATGGAAACACTTCACTTTTGATAAATACTGTTCTTGAAATTGCAAAAAAAGAAGGAGCAGAAACGAGCTTAATTCATCTTATTGATTATCCAATTTCCTTTTGCCTTGGTTGTTATTCAAAAGATAAAAATTTATGTAATCCAGAAATGTTTAAAGAAATGCTTCCAAAAGTTTATGAAGAACTAATAAATTCTCATGCCTATGTTTTTGGAACACCTGTTTATTGGTTTAATGTATCAGGACTTATGAAAAATTTTATAGACCTTTTAACTGCCCTTGAAAACATTCAAAAAATTTTAGAAAATAAGGTTGCATCATGTGTTATATCCTATGAAGAGGATGGAGCAATAAATGCTGCTTCCCAGATAATCATTCCTTTAAATTTTATGGGGGTTTTAATTCCCCCATTTTCAATTACATATGCAAGGGGAAATCTTTTTTTAAAGGAAAATGAAGATACTCTTAAAGAACTTGAAGTTATTGCTAAAAATCTTGTTAAATTTGCAAGGATTTTAAATGAAAATAAAGAAGGTAATTCTTAAAGGTTTTAAGTCCTTTTTAGATAAAACAGAACTGATATTTTCACCAAGAATTACAATTGCAGTTGGTCCAAATGGTTGTGGAAAAACTAACATATTTGAAGGTATTCTTTTTGCCCTCGGTGAGAAAAAAGTTGAAAATTTAAGGGGGAGTGCTTGGCAGGACTTAATTTTTTCTGGTAATGAAAAAGTAAGAGGGACAGGTTCTGCAGAAGTTGCTATAATAATAGGGGAAGGTGAAGAAGAAATTGAAATAAGAAGAAAAATTTATAGAGACGGTAAAATAGAAAATTATATAAATGGTGAATATATTTCCCATTTAAAATGGAGTGATAAGTTATATGAAATTTTTCCAAAGGGGAATGGATATGCACTTTTTAAAAATGAGGATATAGAAAAATTTATAATGGATGCTCCAAAATTTCTAAAGGAATTTATACATTCTGGGGCAGGGATAGAACTTTTTGAAAAGAAAAAGGAAACTTTAAAAAGGAGGCTTTTAAGAATTCAAAGGGAAATATTAAGGATAGAAGACATTTTAATGGAAAGAGAAAGAAGAATTAATGAACTTGAAAAAGAGGTGGAGAGATTAAAAATTTATTGGGAAATAAAGAATAGGATAAATTCCTTAGAAAAAATAAAACTTTCAATAAGTTATTTTAATTTGAAAAAAGAAATTGCAAAAAGGGAGAAGGAAAAGGAAAAATTTATTCAAGAAATGGTTATGTATAAAGAAAAGAAAGATGAATATGAAAGTGAAATTTTAAATATTAAGGAAAAAATTTCTTTTATGGATGAAAATATTAAAATAATAGAAGAAAAGGAAAATGAGCTTCTCCAAAAAGAAAAAGATGTTATTATTAAGAAGACAAAATTTATGGAGGAGAAAAAGAATTTGATTTTGCAAAAGGAAGAAAATGAAAAAAGAAGAAAAAATCTTTTAAACATTTTAAAGGAAATAAAAAATGATATTGAAAAAATTCCCATTAAGGATTTTGAATTTGATGAGGAAAATTTTAAAAAATTAAGTTCTGAATTTAAATTTTTTCAGAATGAAATTTTAAAATTGGAAAGGGAAAAGGAAAAATTAAATTTGAAAAAATTTAGTTTGGAAGAAAATATAAAAATTTTAAGGGAAAGAATAAAAGGGAATAAAGAAAAGTTTGAAAGGGAAAAGGAAAAGGAAATCAATTTAAAAAGGGAAATTGAAATTTTATTAGAAAAAGTAAAAGAAGGGGAAGATTTGAATGAGGAAAATATAAAGAAGTTGCATGCTTTAAATGAAGAGATTGAAAAAAGGGAAAATGAAATTTTAAATATAGAAGTTAATTTAAAAAATCTTTTGGCAAAATTGAAATATATTGAGGAAGAAATCAATTTAAAGGATGAAAAAATTTTCCTTGATTTTATTGATAAAGATGATGAAAAAAATTTAATTTTTGAAAAAATATTTTTTTATCCTGTTTTATCTTATAAAGATGTTCTTTTAAAGAAAAAAGAAAGGGAAAAATTTTTAATAGAAGAAAAGATGAAGGATTTTATTGATTCTCAAATATCAAAAATTTTAAAGGTAGAAAATCTTAAAGAATTTTTAAAAGATATTTCAAAAATTCAGGAAGGAAAAATTTATATTACAGAAGATGGATATTTAATTGAAAAGGGATTTATTGTTGAAAAAATAAAAAAGGAAGTTCTTTTAAAAATAAAGGAAAGGGAAGATATTAAAAGAAAGATTGATGAAGAAAAAAAGAGGATAGATAAAATTTTAGAAGAAAATAAAAAGATGAAGGAGGAAAGGGAAATATTAAAGAAAAAAATTGATGAAATTGATAAAAAGATACTTGAAGGAAAAAAGAATTTAAAAATTAAGGAATCAGAATATGAAATAGTTAAATTTAATTTAAAAAATTTTGAAAATAATATAAATAATGATGAAATTGAAATTGAAAATGCTCAAAAAGAAATAGATTTAATTCAAGAAGAGATTTATAGAATTCAAGAAGAAATTAAGGATAAAGAAAGGAAAAAAGAAGAGATTAAAAGGGAATATGAAAGATTGGAGGTTATTTTTAAAGAAAAGGAAAAATTAATTTATTTAAAAAAGATGGAGGAGAGGACTTTAAAAGAAATTGAGGAAATAGAAGGGAAATTAAAGGAAATTGATGAAAAATATGATTTTATTTCAAGGGAAATTGAAGAGATTTTAAAGGAAGAGGAGGAATTTTTAAAATTTAAAGAAAAAGTTAAAGAAGAAAAGGAAGGAATTTTAAGAGAAAAAAAAGAAATTGAAGAGAAAAGGGAGAAAATTTTAGAAAAGATTAAAGAAAATGAGAAAAAGATTGAAATAATTAAGGAGGAAATTTACAAAATTGATGCAAAGATAGAAAATTTAAAGGAAAAAATTCTTGAATTCCCCCAAGATTTAGAAGAAGTTCCTTCTTTTATAAGTTTAAAAAAAATAGATGAGGAATTGGAAATTTTAAAGAAAAGGTTGTTTGAATTTCAGGATGTAAATCTTGCAGCAGAAAAGGAATACAATAAAGAAAAGGAGGAATACAATAAAATGAATGAGGCATTAAAGGATGTTAAAATTTCAGAAGAAAAAATAAAGGAAGCAATAAAAAGTTTAGATGAGGAAGCAAAAAGAAGATTTTGGAATATATACAATGGTTTTAAAAATAATTTAAAAGATGTTGCAAAATATTTACTTGAAGGAGATGTTTATATTGAGCTTGAAAATCCTTCTGACCCTTTAAATTCTGAATTTGTAATAAAGGCGAGTCCTTATGGAAAAAAAATAAAAAGTATTCCTTTACTTTCAGGAGGGGAAAGAGCACTTTTAGCCCTTACAATAATATTTTCTTTATATAAAACAAGCCCTGCTCCCTTTTGTATTTTAGATGAAGTAGATGCTGCTCTTGATGAAGCAAATACATTAAAATTTATTAACTTTATTAAAAAATTATCTTCAAATACCCAATTTTTTATAATAACTCATAATAAAAGAACAATGGAAGCAGCAGAAATTTTATATGGTGTTTCAATGGAAGATGGAATTTCAAAGGTTTTTTCCTTAAAATTAGCTTGACAAAATATGAAAATTTTTCATATAATTAAATAAATTAAAAAGG
>CAZUSI010000002.1:0-42006 GCA_964623395.1 uncultured bacterium
TAAAAAGGAGGAAAAATGGAATATAAATATATAAAATTTTCTAAGGAAGAAAAAATAGGTATTCTTACACTATCAAGACCAAAAGTGAATGCATTGAATAAGGATATGCTTTTTGAAATTGAATGCTGTCTTTATAAAATAGAAAATGAGGAAAAGGATATAAGGTGCTTAATAATAAATGGTGATGGAGAAAATTTTTGTGCAGGTGCTGATATAAAAGAGATGAAAGATTTTACACCACAAGATGCAAGGGAATTTTCTGAAATAGGTCATAGAGTTTTAAGAAAAATAGAGAGTTTAAGGGTCCCTGTTATTGCAGCAGTTCATGGATATGCACTTGGCGGTGGATGTGAAATAATGCTTGCATGTGATATAAGGGTAGGAGCAAAGGATGCAAAGATTGGTCAACCAGAAGTAAAAATAGGAGTTTTACCTGGATTTGGTGGAACTCAAAGGCTTATAAATTTAATAGGTAAAGGAAGGGGAATGCTTATGATTTTTACAGGTGAATGGATAACAGGTGAAAAGGCATATGAAATTGGTCTTATTGACATTCTTGCAGATGAAGGTAAGCATCTTGAAAAGGCAAAAGAAATTGCAAATAAGATAAAGAAAGCAGGACCAAATGCAATTTATTATTCAAAAAAGGCAATATATTATGGGATTAATCTTCAAAGGGGACTTGAATATGAAAAGGAGGTTTTTGGATTATTATTTTCAACAGGTGAGCCAAAAAAAGGGATTGAAGCATTTCTTGAAAAAAGGGAGGTAGAATGGTAAAAATAAGATTAACTTATATTTTTTCAATAATTTCAATAATTTTCCTTATAATAATTTTATTTTTCATTCAAAAAAGGGAATCAAAATTAGTTATAAAGGAAGAAGAGATTGAGAAAGTTCCTTTTGAGGAAGAGATTATTGAAGGTAAAAAGGAAAAAGAAAGTTTTATGGGGGTTTATGTAAAGGGTGAGAAAATTGGATATGTTGAAACAAAAGAAATTCCTAAAATAGATGGATATGAAATAAATCAAAGAATGGTAATTGAAGTTATAATGCTTGGTGAAAAAAAAGTTGTTTCAGCACAAACAATTGTTAATACCGATAAGGATTTTAGGTTAAGGAATTTTGATTTTATTTTAAATTCACCTGATCAGAAAATAAGTTTAAAAGGGGAAAGGATAGGAACAAAATTGAAAATATATTATAAAGATAGGGAGGAGGAAATAGAACTTGGTGAAACTGCCTTTTTACCTGTTACACTTGAAGCATTTTTAAAGGAAAAGGAAATTAAAAAGGGAGAAAAAATAAGTTTTAAAATGTTTGATCCTTCTGTGAAACAAGTTGCAGATGCAATTTTATTTTATAAGGGTGAAGAAAAAATTGATTACAAAAATAAAAAGATAAAGGCTTCTTTGTATGAATATGAATTTGCAGGAATTACCCAAAGAATATACATAAAAGATGGTGAAATAATAAAAGAGGAATTGCCTTTTGATATGGTTCTTTTGAAAGAGGATAAAAGGGAAGCAATTAAAATTTCAGAAAAACCAGTTGACCTTTTATTTAAATATGCTGTCAAACCAACCGGTAAAAAAATAAATTTAAATGCAAAAAGAATTTTATACAAAATTTCAAATATAAATCCTGAAATTCTTGACCTTGAATTTGGAAATCAAAAATTGATGGAAAAGGGAAATGATTATGCAATAGTTGAAGTTAAAAAACCAGAGATTGAATTTGTTAAGGAAATAAATATAAGTGAAGATTTAAAAAAATATCTTGGAAGTTCCCTTTTTGTTCAACCTGATAATAAAGAAATAAGAGATAGTGCTAAAAAATGGGCAAAAGGAGAAGATTTTACTCAAAAATCAAAAATTCTTTTATATAAGGTATATAATTATCTTTCAAAGGAACCCTCTGTTACAATTCCATCTGCAATTGAAGTTTTAAATTCTAAAAAGGGAGATTGTAATGAGCATTCAATACTTTATGCTTCACTTTTAAGGTCAATAGAAATTCCTTGTGAAATTGTTGTTGGACTTATATATCAGGAGGGGTTTTTCTGGTATCATGCCTGGAATGCAGTTTATCTAAACAAATGGATTTTTGTAGATCCCACATATTCGGAATTTCCTGCTTCACCTTTACACATAATGTTAAAAATTGGAGAAATAGAAAAACAGGCAGAAATTGCACCAATTGTTGGGAAGATAAAAATAGAAGTTCTTGAAATAGATTGAAGATATTAGAAGTAAAAAATCTTTTTAAGGATTTTGGGAATTTTCGTCTTGGTCCCTTAAATTTTGAAGTTAAAAAAGGTGAAATTTATGTTCTTGTAGGACCAAATGGCTCTGGAAAAACAACAACATTAAAACTAATAATTGGACTTTTAAAAAAGGATGATGGCGAAATTTTTTTAAATGGTGAAAAAATAGATTATTCAAAGGATGAATTCAAAAAGAAAATTGGTTTTATTCAAGATAGCCCATTTACTTATCCATACCTTTCAGGAATTGAGCAAATATTTTTTATAGCAAGCATTTATGGAATAAAAAAAGAGGAAGTTAAAAATAAAATTTCCTATTTTTCAGAATTGTTTGATACAAAAGAATGGATAAATGAAATTTCAAAAAATTATTCTTATGGAATGAAACAAAAGGTTAATATAATACAAGTTCTTATTTGTGAGCCAGAACTTCTTATGATAGATGAACCACTTGTTGCTTTAGATCCAAAAGCAATTTATAATTTTAAAAAATATTTAAAAAATTTAAAGGAAAAAAATAAGGGGATTTTAATAACAACACATTCTTTAAGTTTTGCAGAGGAGATGGGTGATAGAATAGGATTTATAAAGGATGGGAAAATAATAATTGAAGGAGAAAAAGAGAATCTTTATAAAAAATATGATGCAAAAGATCTTGAAGAAATATTTATAAAGTATTTATAAAATTTGGAAGTTTTGAAAAGTGGATTGCTTTAAAAAATTTCATTCCTTTATAATAATTAAAATTTTTAAAAAGGAGGAATTGTGAAATATATTCTTTATGTATTAAATATTATCCTTGCATCTATTCTTGTTCTTATAATTGTTTACCCACAGATGAAAGCAAAACAAATTCAGGAAATCCAAATTGTTGCTTATCCAGACCTTTCAAGTTTTCCTGTATTTGTTGCAAGAGAAAAGGGTTTATTTGAAAAATATAATTTAAAGGTAATTTTAGAATTTACATCATCAAGGGAAGACCCTCTTGAAGATTTAAGGAAGGGAAAGTTTGAAATTTTGGCAGGTTATCCAATTATAAATTTTTTATATGAAGGACTTTCAAATGTTGATAGATTTAAGATATTTGGTATTGTCTTAGAAGATAAAGATAATCCATTAATGGGTATTGTTTTAAGAACAAAAGAAAAAAAATTGTCCTTTAAACTTCTTGATGATAAAATTCTTGCAGTTCCTTCATGGAGAAAGGATGTTGAAGTTTTTAAAAAATGGTTAATTTTAAATAAAGTTAAGGTTAATGAAAGTAAGGTTATGAAATATTCAACATCAATTCCTTATGGAATGTGGGAAGTTTCTCTTTTAATAGAGCCAGCATTAAAGTTATATTCTGATTCAGAAAATGTAAAACTATTTTCTTCTGCTTTTTTAAACGAAATTGTTTCTCCTTATCCATATGCAGGTTATTTTGTTTCACAAACAGGAATCTATTTTAAAAGGGAAGGAATAAAAAGGTTTATTAAAATTTATGAAGAGGTTATTGATTTTATCAAAGATGAAAAGAATAGAGGAGAGATTGAAAAACTTTTAGAAAAATATGAAAAAGAGGTTATGAACTATAAGGAATTTTTAAATGTTAATTTACCAATTTATTTAAAAAAGGAACAAATACAGGATATACCTGTTATAAAACTTTATAAATGGTTGAAGGAAAATGAGATGATTTTTCAAGATGTGGATATTTCAACGATATTTACAGGAATTCAATGAGAAAGATAAGAATAGGTATTCTTGTATCAGGTAGGGGTTCAAATATGGAGGCAATAATAAGAAATGCAAAAGAAGGTAAAATAGATGCAGAAGTTGTAATAGTTATTTCAGATAATCCTGATGCACCTGCACTTGAAAAAGCAAGAGCACTTGGAGTTGAAGCAATTTATGTATATCCAGGTGAGAAAAAAACATATTTGACACCTGATAGAGAAGAGGAATATGTAAGAATATTAAAGGAAAAAAATGTTGACCTTGTTTGTCTTGCAGGATTTATGAGGGTATTAAAAAAAACTTTTCTTTCTTCTTTCCCTTATAGAATAATGAACATTCATCCTTCGCTTTTACCTTCATTTCCAGGTTTAAATGCTCAAAAAAAGGCATGGGAATATGGTGTTAAAATTTCTGGTTGCACAGTTCATTTTGTTGATGAAGGTATTGATACAGGTCCTATAATACTTCAAAAGGCTGTCCCTGTTCTTGAGGATGATACACCTGAAACACTTGCTGAAAGAATTTTAAAAGAGGAGCACAAGATATATTCAGAAGCAATACAACTTTTTGCAGAGGGAAGGTTAAAAGTTGAGGGAAGAAGGGTTCTTATATTACCAAAAAAATGAGTTTTGTTCATTTGCATGTTCATTCAGAATATAGTCTTTTAGATGGTGTTCCAAAAATAAATGAAATTGTAGAGAAGGCAAAAGAGTATGGAATGCCTGCATGCGCCTTAACAGATCATGGTGCTTTATTTGGAGTAATAGAATTTTATAAATACGCACTTCTTAATGGAATAAAGCCAATAATAGGAATAGAGATGTATATTTCAAAAGGAAGTAGATTTGAAAAGGCAGGTGGAATTTCAGGTTCCAATTATCATATTCTTCTTCTTGCTCAAAATTATAAGGGATATAAAAATCTGTTAAAACTTTCCACTTTATCATATTTAGAAGGTTTTTATTATAAGCCAAGAATTGATATGGAAATTTTGAGAAAGTATTCCGAAGGTTTGATAATTTTAACAGGTTGTTTAAAAAGTCATATTCCTTCACTCATAATTTCTGGAAAAAAAGAAGAGGCAGAAAGAGTTTTAAGAGAATATATTGATATATTTGGTAAGGAAAATGTTTATTTAGAACTTATGGATGTTGATTTAAAGGAAAATATTGAAGTTAATAATACCCTTCTTGAATTTTCAAAAAAATATGATTTGAAATGTGTCGCCACAAATGATGTTCATTTTTTAAATAAAGAGGACCATGAATTACATGAGATACTCCTTGCTGTTCAAACAAATAAAACTTTAAAGGATAAAGAAAGATTTAAGTTTGAAACCCGCGAAGTTTATTTTAAAAGGAAAGAAGAGATGGAGGAAAGGTTTTCCCATGTTCCTGATGCTATAAAGAATACACTTGAGGTTGCTGAAAAATGCAATGTTGTTCTTGAACTTGGTAAAAAATTACATCTTCCCAAATTTGAAATTCCTTCAAATTTTTCATCAAATTATGAATATTTAAAATATTTAGCAGAAAGTGGATTGCAAAAAAAATTTTCAAAGGAAATTCCTTTAAAATATAAGGAAAGGCTCCATTATGAACTTGAAATAATAAAAAAACTTTCTTTTGAGGGTTATTTCTTAATAATAAAAGATATTGTTGATTTCGCAAAAAGTAAAGGAATAAAAGTAGGACCCGGTAGAGGTTCATCTGTTAGTTCCCTTGTTCTTTATTCCTTAGATGTTACAAATGTTGACCCAATTAAATATGGTCTTTATTTTGAAAGATTTTTAAATCCTGAAAGGATTTCTCCTCCTGATGTTGATGTGGATTTTGAAGATAAAAGAAGAGACGAGGTTATAGAATATGTAAGGGAAAAATATGGTGAAAATAGTGTTTCCCAGATAATAACTTTTGGAAGAATGAATGCAAGACAAGCATTAAAAGATGTAGCAAGGGTTATGGGTCTTTCCTTTCAAGAAGCAGATGAGATTTCAAAACTTGTAAATTTTCCAAGTTTAGAAGAAACTTATAATGAAAATCCTCTTTTTAGGAATCTTATAGAATCAAAGAATATTTATAAAAAAATATTTGAATATGCAAAAAAAATAGAAGGACATGCAAGACATGCTTCAGTTCATGCAAGTGGAGTTGTAATTGCACCAACTGACCTTACTGAATTTGTTCCACTTTATAAAGAACCAGGGGGAGTAGTATGCACCCAATATGATATGGAATCACTTGAAATGATAGGGCTTATAAAAATGGATTTTCTTGGACTTAAAACCCTTTCAATAATTTGTCAAGTTGAAGAAATGGTAAAAAAGGAAAATCCGGATTTCAGTATTGAAAAAATTCCTTTAAATGATAAAAAGACCTTTGCACTTTTGCAAAAGGGAGAAACAATCGGAGTATTTCAATTAGAATCCGTAGGTATGAGGGAGATTTTAAAGAGGATGAAGCCAGAAAAATTTGAGGATTTGATTGTGACTCTTTCTCTTTATAGACCCGGCCCTCTTGGTTCTTTAAATGTAAATGAATTTATAGTAAGAAAGCATGGTCAGGTTCCTGTAACCTATCCACATCCTTTACTTGAAAATGTTTTAAAGGAAACTTATGGATTAATTCTTTATCAGGAACAGGTTATGAAGATAGCAAGTGAAATTGCAGGATTTTCAATGGGGAAAGCAGATATACTTAGAAGAGCAATGGGGAAAAAGGAAATAGAGAAAATGCTTGAACAGGAAAAGGATTTCATAGAAGGGGCAAAAAAGAAAGGAGTTCCTCCTGAAGTAGCAAAGGATATATTTGAGACAATAAAGCCTTTTGCAGGTTATGGATTTAATAAAGCACATTCGGCGAGTTATGCTTTAATATCGTATCAAACTGCTTATTTAAAGGCTCATTATCCACTATTCTTTATGTGTGCAACCCTTTCAAATGAAATGAAAAATTCTGATAAACTTTCAAAATTTGTTAATGAGGCAAAAAGGATGGGGATTGAAATACTTCCACCTGATATAAATGAAAGTGAGGAAGAATTTAAAATAGTAGGTGAAAATAAAATTTTATTTGGACTTGGTGGAATAAAAAATGTTGGAGAGGCAGCAATTAAAGCAATTATAGAAGCAAGAAAAAAAGGAAAGTTTAAATCTTTTGATGACTTTTTATTGAGAGTGAGTTCAAAATCATGTAATAAAAAAGTGATTGAGGCACTAATATATTCAGGTGCCTTTGATAAAATATCTCCTGACAGAAAAAAACTGCTTTTAAAAATAGAAGAGGGAGATATAAAAGTAAGTGCCTCACTTTTTGAGAGCAGTCCTGTTTTAGAAAAAAGTGGGGAAATTTCAATAGATGAAAAACTGGAGATGGAGAAAAAGGCTTTTGGTTTTTATTTTTCCGAAAGCCCAATTTCCCCTTACCTTCATTTCTTTAAATTTCTTAAAATAATAAATTCTTCTGAACTTTCAGATATTGAAGAAGAAAAGGAAGTAAGTTTATGTGGTTTCCCAAAGGAATTAAAAATTTTGAAAAATAAGGAGGGAAAAGAATATATTCAGATAGAGTTTGAGGAGCTTTTAGGCACTTTTAAAGTTATTGTAACTTCTGAGCTTGTTGAAAAATTAAAAAATAATTTTTCAAAAAATAAAGTTTACTATATTAAAGGAATATATTCCCCATCAAATTCCTTAAAAACTAAAATTATCAGAGCAAATGAGATAATTGATATGGAAAAATTAATAAAAAACAAATTTAAAAAACTATTAATAAGAGTAAATACAGATGAAATTAAAAATGAAGATATTAAAAAATTGAAGGAAATTTTATTAAAATATAAAGGAGATAAAGAAGTTTGGTTTGAAATAGAAGAAGAAGGGAAAATTTATATTTATAGAGCAAAAAATTTTTATGTAAATTTTGAGCATAAATTTTTTGAGGAATTAAAAGAAATTGTTGGGGAAGAAAAAATAATTTTGAGATGAAAACTTTAATTTTGATTCTATTTTTAAAATCAAGGATTTTTACAGGAGATGTTCCAACAGGCTATCTTCTTCAAAGAGGAGAATACGAGCTTCTTTTTAGAATTCAAAAAGATGGTGGACTTATTTCAGGAATAAATGCAGCAATTACTGATTATCTTTTAATGGGTATTTCTTATGGTGGCATGAAAATTATTGGTGAAAAGGATCCTGAATTTTATCCTATTCCAGGTATTCTTTTAAAATATCTTGCAATATACGAAACAGATATTTCTCCTTCTATTTCTCTTGGAATATCAACTCAAGGGTTTGATAGATATTTAAAAGAGAAGAATAGATATGAAATAAAATCAAAGGGTATTTTTTGTGCTCTTTCAAAATCAATTTATGGAAATATATTAAATGGAGGAATAAATTATACTTTTGAAAGAAAGGATGAAAAAAATGGTTTTGACCTATTCTTTTCCTTAGATTTCCCTTTTACTTCAAATTTTTCTTTTTTTTCTGATTTTTCATTTGGATTTAATGACGATTATAATAAAAATGGTATTTTAAACATTGGTCTTGAAATTTCCTTTGAAGATATTTTCTTCTTTAAAATATCAATAAGAAATCTTTTAAATAAAGATTATATAAATAGAATTTTTGAAATGGGATACAAGGGGAGTTTATGAAAAAAGTTAAAATAGGTGTTGTTGGTGTTGGACACTTAGGGGAAATACATGTTAAACTCTTAAAGGAAATAAAGGAAGCAGAGCTTATAGGTGTTTATGATATAGATATTGAAAGGAGTAAAAAAGTTGCAAGTGAGTATGATTGCAAGTATTTTAAAAGTCTTGAAGAGATATTTTCAGAAGTTAATGCTATAAGTTGTTGTGTTCCAACGCTTTCCCATTTTGAAATAGGGAAAAAGGTGCTTTTAAGTGGGAAACATCTTTTCCTTGAAAAACCAATAGCAACAAAGATAACAGAGGCAAAAATTTTAAAAAATATTTCTGAAAAGAAAAACCTTATTTTTCAAATAGGCCATATAGAAAGGTTTAATCCAGCCATAAAGGCGATAAAAAATCTTATTAAAGAACCACTTTTTATTGAATCTGAAAGGCTTTCTCTTTATAGTGAAAGGGGAACAGATGTTGATGTAATACTTGACCTTATGATACATGATATAGATATAGTTTTTTATCTTACAAATATGAAGGCAAAGGTTATTGATGCTGTTGGTGTTCCTGTTTTGACGGATAAAATAGATATTGCAAATGCAAGAGTAAAACTTGAGAATAATGGTATTGTTAGTTTTTCTGCGTCAAGAGTTTCAAGAGAGAAATATAGAAAAATAAGATTCTTTCAAAAGGATATGTATATTTCTGTAAATTATGCTGAAAGAAATGCAGAAGTTTATGTTAAAAAGGGTAATGCAATTTTACCTTATAAGGTTAATGTTCCTGAAGGAAATCCCTTACTTGAAGAACTTAGACTTTTTATAAATTCAATAATTTCAAAAAAGAAACCACCAGTTGGTGCAGATGATGCGATAAGGGCACTTGATTTTGCATTAAAGATTAAGAGGAAAATTTACCAGAATCTCAAAAAGGTAAAACTTGTATAAAATTGGAAATTTTTTATTTAAAAGAAGGGGAATTATTATATTTTTTATTTTACTATTTTTTATATTTTTTTCAAAACCAAATTTTTTTAAAATTCTTATTTCAATCCCTTTTATAATTTTAGGTGAAAGCATAAGGATTTACTCTTTAATTTATTCAGGTAGTTTTACAAGAAAAAATGAATTAAATGCCCCTTCTCTTTCAAAAGAAGGACCTTATAGTTCTGTAAGAAATCCAATCTATTTGGGAAATTTGATAAATATGGTTGGAATAACTATTGCAATGAATTTAAATTTTATTTTATCCCTTACCCTATTCCTTTTAATTTTTTTAATATATTTTTTAATAATCCTATCAGAAGAAAAATTTCTTGAGGGGAAATTTGGTGAAGAATATATTGATTATAAAAAGAATGTTCCAAGAATTTTACCAAACCCTTTTAAATTTAAAAAGGGAAGACCTTTAAATAAGTTTAAGAGAGTTTTAAGATTTGAAAGGGACACAATATTCTCAATTTTAATTTTTTATATATTATTAATGATTTTAATTTTATGGAAAAGAAATTTTTAATAATTGCAGGAGAAGAATCAGGAGATAAGAATGCTTCAAAACTTATAAGTAAATTAAAGAAAATTGATAAGGATTTAAAAATATATGCATTTGCTGGTGAAAATTCAAAAAAAGAGGGTGCTTTTCTTTTGGAAAATATAGTAATTCATGGTGAAGTTGGATTTACTGAACTGTTTGATAAATTTCTATACTATTACAATTTAAGGAAAAGAATTTTAAAATTCATTGAAAAGGAAAATATAAAAAATGTAATTTTAGTTGATTTTCCAGGTTTTAATTTACATCTTTCAAAAATTTTAAAGGAAAAGGGTAAAAGAGTATTTTACTATATAGTTCCACAAATATGGGCATGGGGAGAATGGAGATTAAAATACTTGCATAAATATGTTGATTTTTCCTTATGTATTTTCCCTTTTGAGGAAAAATTTTTAAGGGGAAAAAAGGTGAAAGCCTTTTATGTAGGACACCCCTTAATTGAAGAAATTAAAAATATTAAATATTTGCCCCAAAATTTAATTTCCTTTTTACCCGGTTCAAGAAAAAGCGAAATAAAATACCTTCTTCCCGTATATATTAAAATTGCAGAAAAATTAAAAAAAGAATTTAAAGATTACTCCTTTAAAATTTCCCTTTTAAGAGAAATAGATTTTAAAATTGAAGATTTTGAAATTTATAAAGGAGATGCAAAGGAAATATTGAAAATTTCAAAAGGTGCTTTTATTGCATCAGGAACTGCAACTTTGGAGGCTGCCCTTTTAGGAGTTCCCTTTTTAATATTTTATAAACTTTCAAATATTACTTATTTTCTTGCAAAAATTTTTGTAAAAGTTGAATATGCTGGGATTGTTAATATAATTTTGAATAAAAAGGAGATAAATGAGTATATTCAAAGAATAAATATAGAAAGGGTGATTAAAGATTTTAAAAAAATTGTTGAAGAGAGAGAAAAATTTGAAAAAATTAGGGAAAAACTTTTTGAAATTTTTGAAAATAAAAAAATTTATAGACCTGAAGAAATAATAATTGAAAATTCAATCCCTTAAAATTTTATTATAAACTTTTAAATTTTCTTCTGCCATTTTTAAAGCAGTGAAATTCAAGGAAAATTTATAGGCATTTTCTATTAATTTTTTTCTTAAATTTTCATCATTTCTTATCTTTATAAGTGCTTCCTTTAATTTTAAGGGATTTTCCTTTTCTATCAAAATTCCTGTTTCCATATTTTTAACAATTTCCTTTATTCCTCCAGTATCTGTTGCAATTACGGGAACTTTTCTGAAAAATGCTTCAATTATTGAAGAACAAAGACCTTCATCGGAACGAGATGTAATAACAAAAACTGAAAAATATTTAATATAATCTACTGCATCCTTTAAAAATCCTGTTAAAAAAACATTTTCCTCAATTTTTAATTCCTTTATAATTTTTAAAATTTTTTCTTTTTCTTTTCCTTCCCCAATTATAACAAGATAAGAATCTTTAAACTCCTTTAAAAATTCATAAAATCCTTTTAAAAGTGTTATATGGTCCTTATAGGGAAGTAAATGTGCTACATTTCCAACTATAAATTTATTTTCCTTATAAAAATAAGGTTTTTCAATTTCTTTTTCTTCAACTTCAATTCCACTATAAATTAAAAATTTTCTATCTTCTCTATAATCCTTAAAAATCCTTCTTATTTCTTCTGAAATGCAAATTATTCCATCAATTAAAAATTTCCTTAAGAAAAAAAATTTTATTTTTCTTGTTATTCTTCTTGTAAAAACAACCTTTATATTTGGTTTTAAAATTTTTAAAATATGAGAAATAAAAAGTGCCTTTCCTGAATGAACATGTAAAATAATCTTTTCTTTACCTATAAATTTCAAAATTTTTTTCAAATTTAACTCAATAACCTCATATTTTTCTTCCTTTAATTTTTTAAAAAGGGATGAATCAGGTGGACATGCTACAATACTTTTTATCCCCTTTTTTAAAAGATATTTATTTAAAAGATATATTTGGTTTTGTCCACCACCAAAATATTTTTCTCCATCAAGATGAATTATCTTCATTTTAAAATTTTCAATAAAAAATTTTCATAATTTTTTATAAGTTTTTTAACATCAAATTCTTTAATAGTTCTTTCAAAGGCTTTTTCCTTCATTTCTTTATATTTTAAAGGATTTTCAAAATAATCTTTTATAATCTCAGAAATTTCAAAATAATTTTCGGGTTCCTTAACAAGAACCCCTGTTTCCCCATCTATTATTGCTTCAGGTATTCCACCTGTTTTTGCCCCTATTAAAAATTTTTTAAAAAATGATGCTTCAAGAAATACTATTCCAAATCCTTCAAAGGAACTTTCCTCTTCTAAAAAGCGAGAAGGCATTATAAATATATCACAAATTTTGTAATACTTGAATTTCTCTTCACCAAGTTCTCCCAAAAAATAAACATTTTTAGATAAATTTAAATCTTTTACCAATTTTTTCAAATTTTCTTCTTCTTCCCCTTTACCGATTATATAATATTTAAAATCGTATTTTTCCTTTAAAAAATTTAAACCCCTTAAAACATTATCAACATTTTTCCTTTTAACAAGATTTGCAACAGTTAAAATTATAAATTCTTTTCCTTTTTTCTCTTCAAATTTATTCTTTATACTTTCAAAATAAGAAATATCAATTCCAGGATAAAGTACATAACTTCTTTTTAATTTATTATCTTTTTTTATAATTTCCAAAACATACTTATTTGCACATGTTATAAGGTCTGTTTTTCTAATTGCATAATATATAATTTTTCTTTTTAAAAAGGATTTTTTCCTTATTTCATAATAATCAAGTCCATGAAAATAGATTATTATTTTTTTATTAAAAATTTTAAAAATTTGAAAAAAATAAATTACTGGTCTTATTTTACCTATATGAATAAAATTTGGATTTTCTATTATTAAATTAAAAAATATTTGAAAAAACCATATTAATGTAAAAAATATATTTTTTTCTTCTCCTTTTTTAAAGGGTGCAATTATATATTTTGTATTTTCAATAAAAGGTGGATTTTCATAATCTTTTGGTAAAAAGACAAATTTTTTACCTTTTAAAAATTTTACAAGATTGTAATAATAAGTGCTCATCCCCCCTTTTTGAGGAGGAAAATCTCTAAATATAAAAAAATGCTTTATATTTTGCATATTTCAAAAATTTTTTCAATTCTTTTTTTATAGGTATGTTCCCTTAAAGTTCTTTCCATTCCTTTCTTTGCTATTTTTTTCCTTTCCTCTTCATTTTTCATATAATAATCTATTTTCTTAAAAAGTTCATCTAAATTTTTAAAAACTTCTATTTCTTTTCCAATTTCAAAAAAATCCTCAATCCCTTTAATGTAATGTGAAATTAAAAAACCACCACATCCTGTTATCATAAAAACTTTTTGGCTTATTGCTCCAATTTCTTCAATAGAGGTATTGCTTCCTATATCAACTATGATTTTACTTCCTATGCATACCTTTTTAAAATCTTCAAAATATACCCTTTCACCAGAGTGGAATTTATTTAAAATTCCATAAAAACTTTCCTCCTTTTTTATTTTCTGCCCAAAAAATTTTATCTTATACTTATCTTTAAAAAATTCACAAATCTTTGAAAGAATTTCCCTTCTTTTAGAATAAATTTCTCCATTTAAAGAACCGATAAATCCTATATCACATTTAAATTTTTCAGGAATTTCCTTTATATCATATTCAAAAAATCTTGCCCCCTGAACCATATAATATATATTTTCTTTTCTTAAGATTTCTTTTAAATCATTTATTCTTGATTTTACTATTAAAAATATTTTTTCATGATGGTTAAAAATTTCTCTCAAATTTTCATTGAATTTATTATTTAAAAATAAATCAGTATCAGGATACCATAAAATTCTATTTTTAAATTCATAATTTATCTTTTTAAAATCAATTTTACCAATCCCTTTAAAAGTAAAGAGAATTTCTGGTTTTTTCTCTTTTAAAATCTTTCTCATTTTTAAATTTGAAAAAAATCCCTTAATATTCAAAGGATAAACTTCAAATCCCATTTCCTTTAAATTTTTTATAATCTCAAATCCCGTATTCCTTTTTTTTCTTAAATCAGATAGAAAAAGAACCTTCATTTTTAAAGGCAAATAAAATTCCAGAAAAATAAAGAAGTTGCATCATAAGCCTTTTATTCCAAAAGGTATCATTTAAAAAACCAATAAATAAAATTATTATTAAAGAAAGTAAAAATAAACTTATTCCAAATGTATAAAATTCTGTATTTCTTAAAAATTTTATTCTTTTATAAATTTCAAGAAAATAAATAATAAGAAGATAAATATAAATTATTAAACCAATTATTCCAAAACTAACAAGAATTTCAATAAAGGAGTTATGCATGTTGTTAAGATTTGCCCACATCTTTAATTCTTTTTCTATAAATTTTTTTGAATTTCCAAGCCCAACTCCAAAAAACTTATATTTTGTTTTCAAAACATTTAATCCCTTTTTCCAATGAATAATCCTTTCCTTAAATTCTTTCACTTCATAAATATAAATTCCAAATTTTTTATTTTTTAAAAAAATTGGTTCTATTCTTTTATAAAAAACAGGGATTTTTAAAAAAGAAATAATTAATATTAAAAAAATTAGGAGTGTAGAGATTAAAAAGATCTTTTTTCTTAAAATTATCAAATAAATAAAAAAGAAAAGAATTGTAAAAAATATTTGTGCTCTTGAACCTGTTAAAATTAGTGAAAAAAATGTTAATAGAGAAAGTAAAAAGATAAAAATTTTTAGAATTTTTTTCTTTGTAAATGTTAGATAAGAAATTTCAATAAAAAAAGCTATTGTAAGGAAATCTGCGTAAAATTGATAATGTCCCCATAATGCTTTAACCCTTTCAAGGGGATTTAAATATTTAAATTTTTCAAATATTGAATAAGATATGTTTATGAAAACACCAAACAAAAATGTTAATATTATAAATTCAAAAATTTTTTTGTCCTCTGGAAAAGTATTCATCACTATTATCATTCCAAGAAATCCTTTAAATATAGTTATTTCCCTTAAAGAAATTTTTTTATTGTATCCAAAAAAGGACGATATTAAAAAAATAAAAAGAAAGAGAATTATAGGAATATAAAGGGGGCTTTTAGATAACTTTTTCTCCAATAAAAGATAAATTATAAAAATTAATGTAAGAAGTGTTAAAATAAAATTTGAAATATTGTAAGAAATTGTTAAGAAAAAGGAATAAAGAAAAAAAAGAGAACAAAAAAGATATTTAAGTATTCGATTTTTCATTTTTATAAATTATATTAATAATGAATCAAAAGAGTCAAATTCTTTATATTTAAAAACTTAATATGAAAAAAGAAATTTTTGTTCTTTCATTTGTAAGAATGCTTACTGCTGCTGGATATGTAATTTCAATTCCCTTTTTAAACATTTTTCTTTATAATGAGAAAGGGGTTCCTATGAAGATAATTGGTTTTTATATTACTCTTGCTTCCTTAATAGGTGCCTTTTCAAGAATATATTCTGGAAAATTAATCCATAAATTTTCATCAATTTTGATAATGAACATTGGTCTTATTTCTCGCCTTTTTGCCTTTTTAATTTTTTTCCTTCTTGTCCTTTTCAATTCTCCTGTTTATCTTTTCTTTTTTGCCTTTGTATTAAATTCTATTGGTTTCTCCTTCTATGGAACAGCTTCTGATACATATGTAGGAGAAAAAATAATGGAAAAGGAGAGGCCAAAGGCATATGGAATAATAAGAATTGGAGCGAATATTGGATGGGGTTTAGGTCCTGTTTTTGGTGGATTTTTATCAAACATTTCTTATCCGCTTCTTTTTTTAATAGGAACTCTTCTTTCACTAATCAGTTTTTTAATAAATTTTTCTTTTATAAAAGATAGGGAATTAAAAATTCCTTCTAATAAAGACAATTATTTTTTTGGGGAAATATTAAATGATAAGAATTTTTTAAAATTTCTAATTGGTTCTTTTTTAATTTATCTTGTCGTTGGACAACTTGTTTCCTCATTACCTGTTTTTGCAAGATATAAAGGACTCAATAATTTAAAGGTTGGCTATCTTTTTAGTGTAAATGGTTTAATGGTTGTTTTTCTTCAATATTTCATAAGTTATTTTATTACAAAGATTAAAAATAAATTTGGAATTGTTTTGGGAAGTTTCCTTTATTTTATTGGTTATCTTTCATTTTCTTGGGCAAATTCTTTAAATTCTTTTATCATAGGTGTTATAATTTTTACACTTGGTGAGATGATAACTTTGCCTTTAATTACAACAATAACTACAATAATTGCTCCTCCTGAGAAAAAGGGAATATATATTGGAATACTTGGTTTTGCTGAAGGAATTGGATGGGCAACTGCTCCACTTATAGGTGGCTTTTTAATTGATATGTTTATTAAAAAACCTTTATTATTATGGATTGCAACTTCTTCTTTTGCCTTTTTTAGTATTTTGTTTTATTTAAGAGTAAAGGGAATGGATGGAAAGGATTAAAAAACTTATAAAAATCACAATTTTATTTTATGCAATTGGTGGTCTTTTAGTTTTAATTTTTACTTTTAGAAGGGATACCTTTCAAATTCTTTCTTCAATAAATATTTATTTCCTTTTTTTAATTATAATTTTTTGGATATCAAGTATATTTTTTGATATTTTAAAATTACATATTCTTTTAAAAAAACTTACAAATTATGCTGAATCCTTATATTTTACTTTAAAAATCCACTTAATTGGTCTTTTCTTTAATGCAATAACACCTTTCCAAACAGGTGGTTTTCCCTTTCAAATACATATTTTAACAAAGAGGAATGTGAGTGTCCCAGATGCAATGGTTTCTTTTATGATAAAAGGCCTTTCAAATTTTTTACTTGCCTTTATGTTAGTCCCTTTTGCAATTTTTGTTTTTAGAAAAAACATATTTATACTTCCAATCGTTATAATATTATTTCTCCTTTTAATCTTTTTCCTTCTTATCTTCTTTTTACCCCATGATTTTATAATTATTAAAAAAATTGAAAAAAAATTTAAAATATTTGAAAAATTAACCCATAATTTTGCCCTATTTAAATCCACATGGAAATCTTTTATTAAAATGGGAAAACTCATGTTTTCTGTCTTTATACTTTCAATATTATCCTTTTTATTTCACATTTTAATGACCCCTTCAATCTTTTATGGTCTTGGTGTTAAAGTTAATCCAATTCAGGCAATGTTTTTACATACCCTATCTCTTGTAATATTTGTTGCAATGCCAACTCCAGGTGGCTCAGGGATAACAGAAGCAGGTGGTGCACTTCTTTTTGCTACAATTGCTCCAAAATATATTGTTGGTGTATTTGTTATAATATGGAGATTTTTTACCTATTATCTTGGTTCAATTTTAGGTGGAATTATTTATTTAAAGGAAAATACCTTCAAATAATATGGGAAATATATTATCTTTTTTTATTGGATATTTTTCAGGTTCTTTCCCATCCGCTTATGTTTTAGGAAAAATTTTCAAAAATTTTGATATGACTCAGGTTGGAAATGGAAGAATAGGGGCTTCTTTTTCATTTAAATATTTGGGTAAAACTATTGGCATTGTTGTTGGAATTTTGGATTTCATCAAGGGTTTTTTACCCTTACTTATCCTTTCAAAAATTGGATTTGAAAAACTCTCCCTTTTATTTTGTGCAATAGGATTAATGTTAGGACACAATTGGAGCATATTCATTGGATTTAAAGGTGGGCTCGGTGCAATGATTATGTATAGTATATTTTTATATTTTTATCCTTTTGAATTAATACTATTTCTTTTCTTTGGTAGCATTTTTTATATTTTAACAAAAAATACTTATTATTCCACATTTTTTATAATATCAGGTATTTCTTTCTTATCTATTTTTACAAAAAAAGATTTTTATTTTTTTATTTTGCCCTTAATTCTTTTTTCAATAATGAGTTTTAAAAAAAGGAAAATAAAAGAATTGAATGCCTAAAAGGATTCTTTTAATTAATCCTTATGTTCATGATTTTTCCTTATATGATTTTTGGATTAAACCCCTTACCCTTTTATACCTTTCAAAATATTTAAAAAATTATGGATTTGAAATAGATTTTTTAGACCTTCTTGATTTTAAAATTAAATATAAAAAATATGGAACAGGAAAAATTTATTCTGAAATAATAGAAAAACCAAAATTTTTTAAAGATATACCAAGAAACTATAAAAGATACGGAATGCCCTTAGAGATTTTTAAAAGGAAGATTGATGAAATTCCAAAACCAGATTTAATTTTGATGACCTCTTTTATGAGTTATTGGTATCCTGGTGTTTTTGAAACAATAAAAATTTTAAAGGAAAAATTTAAAGATACTAAGCTCGTTCTTGGTGGAATATATGTGAATCTATGTTATGAGCATGCCCTTTTAAATTCAGGTGCTGATTTTTTAATAAAATTTTATGAATTTGAAAAAGTTTTTGAAATAATTGAAAATTTAACTTCTATAAAAGTTGAAAAGAAAAGTTTTGAAGATATATTTTTAAAGGATTTTCCCGATTATTCTCTTTATAAAAATTTAAATTCATGTGCAATTTTAACATCAATTGGATGTCCCTTTAAATGTTTATATTGTATTTCTCCAATTTTATATAAAAAATTTATAAGAAGAAGTCCTGAAAAAGTTTTTGAGGAAATAAAAATTTATAAAAATATGGGGATTAAAGATATTGCCTTTTACGATGATGCCCTTTTATTTAATTATAAAGAAGGCTTTGAAGAATTTTTAGATAGAGTTATAAAAGAAGAAATTGATATAAATTTTCATACTCCAAATGGAATTCATGCAAGAGAAATTGATGAAAATATAGCACTTAAACTTAAAAGGGCAAATTTTAAAACAATAAGAATAGGGTTTGAGAGTATAAATGATGAAAGGTTAAAAAATGATTTTAGTTTTAAGTCAAATAAAGAGATATTTTTAAGGGCGATAAAAAATTTAAAAAAAGCAGGATTTTTTGATATTGGTGCATATGTTATAATAGGTATTTATGATCAAGGTATTGAGGAGATAATAGATAGTTATGCATTTTTATATGAAAATGAAATAAAGATATATCCAGCACTCTTTTCACCAGTTCCTGGAACTCCTTATTATTATAAATGGCTTGAAAGGAAAAATTTAAGAGATCCAATATTTACAAACAAATCAATTTATCCTGATAAGCCTGATGAAATTTCCTTTGAAAAATATGAAAGGATAAAAGATTTTGCAAAGATATTGAATAGAAAAATAAAAGAAAAAATAAATGTTTATAAAGAGGCAAAAGAATTTTTAAAAGATTAAAATTTTTAAATAAGAATTCTTATCTTTTTTAAAATATAATCCCTTTTTAAATTCTTTTACTTTTCTTCCGCTTATATCAAAAAATTTATATTCTTCAAATCTTTTATTTTTAAAGGAAATTTTTTCCTCAGTATAAAGAGTTTTTATTTCAACCTTTAAATTGTCAATTCCAGGACCATAATTTTGTCCTCCATTATCAACATAATGGAACATAAATTGTATTGAATCAAAAGGCAAATAATTGGAAAGATTTAATGTTTTAACACCATTTCCAAGATTATAAATGCTATCAATTTTAATATAATCACTCCATCCATTTTTAAATTTTCTCATTTTTATCCTTAAAACATCGTCAAAGTATAATGTATTAAATCCATAGGAATAAGTAAATCTTATTGAATCACTGTTTTGTATAAAAATTGAAGGTGATATTAAAATTTCATTCGCAGGTGGAGAAGAAGGACCTGCTTCATCATCATTATAATAAGCATATTTTGTTCCATAACTTGGTGGAGGATAATAAAATCCCGGATTTCCTACATTCCATTTGTATCCATCATTGTTTCCATCAATTACTTGCCAACCAATTGGAAGACCTTGTTCAAAATTTTCTTGATATACTATTTGCCATTCACCTTTTAAGATAAAAAAACTAAAAAATATTATTAACAAATTCCTCATACTAAAATTATAAAGATTAAAACATTTTATAATCAATTGCCTTATTTATTTTTTTTAATTTATAATTAAACTATGAAAAGTTTTTTCATTTTCCTTTCAAAGAAGAAATTTCTTAAAAATTTTATTGAGAAATTTCCACCTTCTAAAAAACTTGTCCAAAGATTTATATCTGGTGAAAGTTTTGAAGATGCTTTAAGAGTAATAAAAAAACTCAATTCTCTTAATATAATGGCAACAGTTGATTATCTTGGTGAAAATGTTCAGAATGAAGATGATGCAATAAAATTTTCTTCCTATTATGTAGAAATTCTTGAAAAAATTAAAGAGGAAAATGTTAATTCTAATGTTTCAATAAAACTAACACAGATGGGACTTGATATTGGAGAAAAATTTTGCTATGAAAATGTTAAAAAAATTGTGAAAAAGGCAAATGAAATTGAAAATTTTGTAAGAATTGATATGGAAAGTTCCTTATATACTCAAAGAACAATAGATATATATAAAAAATTAAGGGAAGAATTTCCTAAAAATGTTGGAATTGTTCTTCAAGCATATTTATACAGAACAGAAAAAGATTTAATAGAACTTTTTAAGGATTCCTTTTTAAATGTTAGAATATGTAAAGGTGCATATAAGGAGCCAAAAACTATTGCATTTCCAAAAAAAAGGGATGTTGATGAAAATTTCAAAAAAATTTTAAAAATCTGTTTTGAAAATATAGATAGGGTTTATCCTGCAATTGCAACCCATGATGAAAAGATAATTGAATGGACAATTGATTATATTGATGAGAATAAAATTCCAAAAGAAAAATTTGAATTTCAAATGCTTTATGGGATAAGGCATGATTTACAAAGGAAACTTTCAGAGGAAGGATATAGGGTAAGGGTTTATATTCCCTTTGGTAAAGAGTGGTATCCTTATTTTATGAGGAGATTGGGTGAAAGACCTGCAAATCTTTTGTTCATTTTAAAAAATTTATTTAAGGGTTGATAGAAGAAGGTTTAATATCAAAGTTAAAAAGATTTGAATTTAAAGCAAAAAAAATAGTTGAAGGTTTTTTGCTGGGATTACATCCTTCTCCTTTTCATGGATATTCTTCCGAATTCAAGGAACACAGGGAATATTCTCCACTTGATGAGATAAAATATATTGATTGGAAATTATCAGGAAGAAGGGAAAAGATTTTTGTTAAAAAATTTGAGGAGGAAACAAATACAAAAGTTTATATATTGCTTGATGCTTCAAATTCAATGGATTATGGTAAACCTTTAAAAAAAATTGAATTTGCAAAGGATGTTTGTGCAATATTTTCTTACCTTTCTTTTTTGCAAAGGGATGCTCCAGGTTTATATGTTTTTTCAGATGATTTAAAAGAATTTTTTCCTCCAAGGGCAACAAAAAAACAAATAAATATTATATTTAAAACGCTTTTAAATTTAAAAACAGAAGGTAAAACAGAACCTCTAAAAATTTTTAAAGGACTTTCTGAAATAATAAAAAGAAGAGGAGTTATAATAATAGTTTCAGATTTTTTAAAAAAGAAAGAGGAATTTTTAAAGGGAATAAGGTATTTTAAAGCAAAAAAACACCTTGTAATTGTTTTTCAAATTCTTTCAAGGGATGAAATAGATTTTAAATGGAAGGGGGGAATTACTTTAAAAGATATGGAATATAAGATGGAGCATAAAATTTATGAAAGAGATGAGGCAAATTATTTTAAAAGGGAATTTTTAAATTATATAAAGGAGTTTGAAAATGAAGTTTTAAAATCAAAGATTTTTTTTACAAGATTTATAACTGATGAAGATATTGAAAAGAATTTCTTAAATTTCCTTTTTAGATATAAGAAACATGGTTTTTAAAAATCCAATTTTTTTATATTTAATCCCCTTATCCTTAATTCCCCTTCTTTTACATCTTTTTTTTATAAAATTTTTAAAGACACTTCCATTTCCCTATCTTGGTTTTTTGGAAAGAAAGGAAGATATAAGAAGAAAAAGAAGAAAAATAAAGGAGATTTTAATCCTTCTTTCAAGAATTTTATTCCTCTTTTTTCTTCTTTTGTTTTTTTCCTCACCTTTTTTAAAAAGAAAAATTTTTCCTGATATTTTAGTTAAAGATATTTCTGAAAGCACGCTTCTTTATAAAGATTTGATTGAAGAAAAATTCAATAAATTTTCAAAAATAACCGATAAAGTTTTCTATGAAAATTTTCTTGAAACTTCAAATAAAAAGGGAAATATATTTGTTATAACTGATGGTGATAAAAATTTTTTTAAAAAAATAAAAGAAAGTGAAGAAAATTTCTTTATATTTATTCCTTATGAAAAAAGGGATGATATAGGAATATATGAGGTAAAAATAGAAGATGAGAAAATCTTTGTTAAAATTTATTCAACAAAAGAAGTAAATGATGCAAGCTTAAAAATGATGTTTGATGAAAATTCCTTTTCTTTTCCTTTAAAAATCCATGAAGGATTAAATGAATATTTTTTCCCTTTGAAGATTAAAGATTTTGAATTTTTAAAACTCCAAGTTTTGCCCCTTGATTTTTTACAAGAAAACAATTTTTATTTTTTTTCAAAACCAAAATTTAAAAAATTATATAAAATTTTTGGAAACCCTTCAAAATACCTTGAAAATCTCCTTTCTACATTAGGTTATAAAAAAATTGATGAAATATCTGATTCTGTTCTTTTTATATTTTATGGAATTCCTAATGAAAGAGAAAGTATTCAAGTTCTTTTAAATTTTATAAATTATGAAAAGCCATGCATTTTATTTATTAATAGGGAAGGTTTTTTTAAAACTTTTTTAAAAAGGGATTTAAATTTAAAAATAGATGATGAAATTGTTTATTTTTCAAAAGTTTTTGACATAAAGGAAGGTAAGGGAATATTAAACTATAAGGGTGTAAATTATGTTTCTCTTTTTAAAAATGCTGTTTTATTTGGATTTTTACCAGAGCCCTCTTATACAGAAATTGTTTATTCACCTTCTTTTTTAAAAATATTTAAAATTGGAATTGAAAAGTTAAAATTCAATTTGCCCTATTCTCTAAATTTTAAAAAAGATACCTTTATTTATATTGATGGAGAATATAGAATATATGATTCTGGAAAAAATTTAATTTCAAAGGGCTTTGATAAAATTTCTTTTAAAAATTTAAATTATGGTAGTTATTTTTTAAAAAATAATAAGAAATTTTATTTGAATTTGAATTTTTCAAAAGAGGAATTTTTGATAGAAAAAATTGAAGAAAAAGAAATAAAAGATTTGTTAAAAAATTCAAAAATTTATTCTCTTAATGAAATTGAAAAATTTTTACCAATTTCTTTAAGAAATTTTTTCCTTTTCCTTTCCCTTCTTTTTATTTTAATGGAAATTCTTTTTATAATTTTATTATAATAAAACATTAAAATGAAAAGGAAAATTAAAGTATTAATAGTTGATGATTCCTTTCTTATGAGAAAATTGATTAAGGAAATTCTTGAAGAAGACCCTGAAATTAAAGTTGTTGGTATGGCAAAGGATGGTTTTGAAGCAATTAAACTGATTAAAAATCTTGAACCAGATGTTATAACTCTTGATTATGAAATGCCAGAGATGAATGGAATTGAACTCCTTGAAAAAATAATGAAATATAAACCAACTCCATGTATTATGGTTTCTGCTTATACAAAGGAAGGAGCAGAAATAACACTTGAAGCGCTTTCCCGCGGTGCCTTTGATTTTGTCCCAAAACCTTCTGGGCAACTTTCTCTTGATATAATAAAGGTAAAAAATGAATTGATAGGTAAAGTGAAGGCAGCAAAAGATGCAAATATAAAGAATTTTAGACCAAAAGAAGAGGATTTTGAAAGATTTAAAAAGAGGGGTATTTTAGGTATTTCTTGTGTTGGAATTGCATCTTCAACAGGTGGAACAGTTTTAATTGAATATATAATAAAAAATTTGCCGGATGATATTGGCGTTCCATTTTTTATAGTTCAACATATGCCACCTTTGTTTACAAAAAAATTTGCTGAAAGAATAAGAGAGATAACTGGTAAAAATGTTAAGGAAACAGAAAATAATGAAGAAGTAAAGCCAAATACCTTTTACATTGCAAAGGGTGGTGTTCATGTTTTTTTAGAAAAAAGAGGCAATTCCGTTTATTTAGTTCATAAGGAGGATTTGCCACCAAGAAATGGTGTTAAACCATCTGCTGATTATCTTTTTGAATCAATAGCAGAGATTTATGAGGGAAAAAGCTGTGCAGTAATTTTAACAGGGATGGGAAAGGATGGGGTTGAAGGTGCAAAGGAAATAAAGAAAAAAGGGGGGAAAGTTTTTGTTCAGAATAAAGAAACATGCCTTATTTTTGGTATGCCAAAAAATGCAATAAAGGAAAAGATAGTTGATAAGGTTCTTTCCCCTGGTGAAATTGTTGAAAATATTTTAAATTTAAGGAGGAATTATGTTTGATGTAAAAAAAATAAGGGAAGATTTTCCAATTTTTAAAAATAATCCAAATTTAATTTATTTTGATTCTGCTGCAACTTCTCAAAAACCAAAAATTGTTATAGATACAATAAATGAATTTTATGAAAGTTACAATTCAAACATACATAGAGGAGTTTATTCACTTTCACTGGAAGCATCAAGAAGATATGAGGAAGCACATTTAAAGGTTGCAGAACTTATAAATGCAGAAAAAAATGAGATAATTTTTACAAAAAATGCAACAGAAGCCATAAATCTTGTTGCCTATTCCTATGCTCTTTATAATTTGAAAGAAGGAGATGAGATTTTAACAACAATTATGGAGCATCATTCAAATTTCCTTCCTTGGAAAAAAATAGCAGATTTAAAGGGTGCAAAATTAAAATTTATTTATATAAACAAAAACACCTATGAACTTGAATTTGATGAAAAGATGATTACTGAAAAAACAAAAATTGTTGCCCTTTGTTTTGTTTCAAATTTCCTTGGAACAATAAATCCTGTTAAAGAAATTTCAAAAGTGGCAAAAGGAAAAGGGTCAATTGTTATTCTTGATGCAGCCCAAGCAGTTCCCCATTTAAAAATTGATGTTAAAGAAATTGGTGCTGATTTTATTGCTGCATCAGGACATAAGATGCTTGGACCATCTGGAACAGGATTTTTATGGGGAAAAAAGGAACTACTTGAAAAAATGGAACCCTTTATATTTGGAGGGGGTGCGATTAAAGATGTTAAAATTGATAGTGTTAAATGGGAAGATATTCCATGGAAATTTGAAGCAGGAACTCCAAATATATGTGGTGGAATTGCACTTGGTGAAGCAGCAGAATATTTAAAAAATATAGGCATGGAAAAAGTTTTTGAACATGAAAGGAGTTTACTTTCTTATTTTTTTGAAAAAATAAAAGAAATAGATGAAATTGAAATTTATGGACCTGATTTATCTAAAAGGGTGGGTGTAGTTCCTTTTAATATTAAAGGTGCTGATTCCCATGATGTGGCAGGTATGCTTGATTCAGAAGGAATATGTGTAAGGAGTGGAAGGCACTGCACTCATCCCCTTTTAGATTTTCTTGGAATTGAAGGTAGTGTAAGGGTAAGTTTCTACATATATAACGATTATGAAGAGATTGATAGATTTATAGAAAGTTTAAAAAGGATAATTTCCTATATTAAATGAAAGTTTTTTTAAAATTTTTAATTTCCTCAAATATTTATCTTTTAAGTTTTAAAAAATATGCGGTTCTTTTTGATACAGGTGACCCCCATTCAAAAACACTTGTATTGAAATTTATAAGGGAAAAAATTTTTGATAAAAGGTTGATTTACATCTTTATAACGCATTTTCATTGGGACCATGTAGGAAATGTAAAATTCTTAAAAAAAATTTTTTCACCAAAAGTATTTATTTCTGAAAAGGAAAAGGAGTGGGCTTTAAAAGGATACATAGATTTACCATCTCCTAAGGGAACAATTTATTCAAAATTTTTATGGAATTTTTTAAATTTTTTTTCAAAATTTGAAAACATTGAAAAATTTAAACCAGATATAATTATTTCAAAAGATGAAAAAATAGATGTTGATGGATTTAAAATAGAGATTTTTCAAACACCAGGACATACACCAGGTTCTTTAACTTATAAGGTTGGAAAATATGTCTTCATAGGTGATACTCTTTTAGGACCAAACATATTTTTAAAAAGACCAAGAATTTCAATGTTTCTTCATAAAAGGGAAGAAATTTTTAAGTCAATTGAATTTTTAAAAGAAATTGATGCAGAAATTTATTTTCCAGGTCATGGAATACCTTTTAAAAAGAAAGACATTTATAAATTATGAGATTTGCAAAAGTTCTATTTCCTGATATAAAAGGTCTTTATACTTATATTATTCCACCCTCTTTAAAAATAGAAAAAGGTGACATTGTTCTCGCTCCTTTAAAAGAAAGAAAAAAATTTGGTGTTGTTTTTGAAATAAAAGAGGAAAAGGATTTTGAAGGGAAAATAAAGGAAATTGAAGATAAGACAGAATTTTTTTTACCTCCGAATTTAATAGAAGTTGCTTTAAAAACAAAAGAGTTCTATTTTTGTGATATTTCCCAAATTTTAAAATATTTTATGCCTCCCCTTTCCGAAGTAAAAAGAAGATATTTTTTAAAAAATAGGGATTTTGAAGGCAAAAATGAAAGGGAGAAAAAAATAATTGAAATCCTTAAAAATGCGAAAAATCCTCTTCTTTCAAGAAGTATAAGAAAAAAAATTAATTTTAATCCAGATTATTATATTAAAAAATTGGTTAAGAAAGATGTAATTGGAATTTCCTATTATACAATAAAAAAACCTTCATTAAAACGCTTTGTAATAGAACCTTTTGAAAAAATAGAAATTCCTCAAAGTTTAACTCCTCCACAAAAAAATATTTATGATAAAATAATTCAAAATATAGATAAATTTTCTGTTCATTTAATTCATGGAGTAACAGGAAGTGGTAAAACATTTATTTATTTAAAACTTTCAGAAAAGATTTTAGAAAGAAATAAATCTGTTATATTACTTGTTCCTGAAATATCTTTAATTCCACAGGTTTATTTTCTATTTAATAAATTTTTTAAAGACAAAATAATTTTATGGGGAAGTGCCCTTTCAAAACCTGAAAGATTTTATTTTTATAAAGAAGCCCTTCTTAAAAATCCACGAATAGTTATAGGTCCAAGATCAGCTGTATTTGCGCCCCTTCAAAATTTAGGAATTATAATAATTGATGAAGAACAGGAAACTTCCTATAAAGAAGATGATAAGTTTCCCTATTATCATGCAAAAGAAATTGCAATGATAAGAGGTAAAATAGAAAATGTTCCTGTTATTCTTGGAAGCGCAACTCCTGAAACAGAAACTATTTATTTCTCAAAACAAAATAAGTATTCTCTTTATGTTTTAAAGGAAAGGATAAAGGGATATAGTTTTCCTGAAATAGAAATTCTTGATTTAAGAGAAGAAAAATTTCCCTTTTTCCTATCTGCAAGATTAATTGAAGAAATTGAAAGGAATGTTAAAGAGAAAAAACAGGTAATACTTTTTTTAAATAGAAGGGGGTTTGCCCATTTTATGCAATGCATTGATTGTGGATATATTTTCAAATGTAAGAATTGCGATATACCTTATGTTTATCATAAAGATATAAAAAAAATTGTATGTCATTTTTGTTCTTATGAAATATTTGCTCCTGATACATGCCCTGTTTGTAAAGGAACTGATGTTAAATATTCGGGATATGGAACAGAAAAAATTGAAGAAGGTTTAAAAGAAATTTTCCCAAATTACAAAATTATGAGGATGGATTTAGATACAACAAGAAGGAAAAAGGAAGTTTTTGAAATGTTTAAAAAATTTAAAAATAGAGAAATAGATATTCTTCTTGGAACACAAATGATAATAAAGGGTTTTGATTTTCCAGATGTATCACTTATTGGTATTTTGTATGCTGATTTAACATTAAATCTTCCTGATTTTAGAGCAAGGGAAAGAACATTTATCATGCTTAACCAAGTGATAGGAAGAGCAAGAAAAGGCGGAAAAGTAATTTTACAGACAATGGAACCTGAAAATCCTGTTATAAGATATTTAAATCCAGATGATTATGAAAAATTTTATGAGGAAGAACTTAAAGAAAGGAAACTTTTTTCTTATCCACCCTTTTCACATTTACTTTTAATTGAAGTTAAAGATAAGGATAAAATTAAGGCAATGGAAAATGCAAAAGAAATAAGCAAAAAGTTAAAGGGGAATTTTGAAATTTTTGGTCCCTCATTTGCCCCAATTGAAAAAATAAAAAATTTTTATAGAGTTAGAATGCTTCTTAAATCAAAGGAGAGGGAAAATTTTAAAGAAGTTTTTGAAATTTTAGAAGATTTTAAGAAAAAATTTTTATTGAGGATTGAATTAAATCCCTATAATTTTTTATAATTTAATTATGTTTTTTTATTTTTTTATAATTTTTCAAATAAATGTTGATTCAATAGTAAAAAATTGTGAAAGAAAATGGAAAAGTATAAATACTTATATTTGTGTTTATGAGAGTTATCAAAAAAAGGGAAAAGAAGAAGATAAAAGAAAATATTTTGTTGAATTTAAAAAACCCTTATGGATAAGGTTAAAGGTTTTAGAAGGTAAAGATAAAGAAAGTGAAGTTTTATACAATCCAGAAAAAAATATTGTTAGGGGAAGGAAAGGTGGAATTTTAAAGGGTATTGTTCTTACATTAAATCCTGATGATAAGAAAGTAACATCTATAAGAGGATATAAGATTTACAATGCAGGAATAGGGGAAATATATAGAAGGATTTTTGAATACTATAAAAGGGGTTATGATTTTAAATTTATTGGAGAGTTTAAGGAGAAAAATTTTGAGGGATGGAAAATTGAATTTGAAGTTAAAGAACCTGAAAAATTTTTTGGATGTAAAAAAGAAGTTTTTTGGATAAGAAAAGATTTTATTCCTTATAAATGCGAACAATGGGATGAGAATGGTGAATATGTTCTTTATTCAGTATTTTTAGAAGTGAAATTAAATGTTCAAATAGATGAGGAAAGATTTAAATTATGAAGGTTCTCGTTGGTCTTTCAGGAGGAGTTGATTCTTCTGTAAGTGCTCTTTTATTAAAGGAAATGGGTTACGAAGTTATAGGTGCTACACTTTATATGTGGGATGAAACAAAAAATATAAGGTCCTGCTGTTCCTTGGAAGCAATAAATTTGGCAAGAAGAATTGCCTTTAAATTAAAAATACCCTATTATACTTATGATATAAGGGAAGATTTTAAAGAAAAAATAGTTAATTATTTTGTAAAAAGTTATTCAATTGGTAAAACTCCAAATCCCTGTGTTTTATGTAACAAATTTTTTAAATTTGGATTTCTTTTTGAAAAAGCAAAAGAATTGGGTTGCTCTTATGTAGCAACAGGTCATTATTCAAGGATAGAAAATGGACTTATTAAGGTCTCAGAGGATAGGGAAAGAGACCAATCCTATTTTCTTACTTTTGTTGAAAAAGAAAAAATAAAAAATTTAATTTTCCCCTTAGGTAATTTAAAAAAGGAAGAAGTAAGAGAAATTGCAAAAAAACATGGTTTACCTTCAGTTTATCGTTCTGACTCACAGGATTTATGTTTTGTTGATGGTGATTATAGAGAATTTTTAAAAAAATATTTGCCAGAAAAAAAGGGTTATATTGTTTTAGAAAATGGTGAAATTGTTGGTGAACATAAAGGTTTTTATAATTTTACAATAGGACAAAGAAAAGGATTAAGAATTTCTAAGGGTAAAAGGTTGTATGTAAAAGAATTTATCCCTGAAGAAAATATTGTGATTGTTGCTGAAAGAGAAAAGGTTTATAAGGATGAGATTGAAGTTTTTGATATAAACTGGCATTTAGAGGCAGAAAGAGAATTTGAAGCATTTGTAAAAATAAGACAACTTTCTAAACCTGCAAGGGCAAAAGTAATTCTTTATGATAATTTTGCAAAAGTTTTATTTTATGAAAAACAATTTGCTCCAACACCAGGACAAGTTGCTGCCTTTTATAAAGACGATTATCTTTTAGGTGGTGGATGGATAAAATAATAATTATAGATTTTGGTTCCCAATATACAAAATTAATTGCAAGAAGGATAAGGGAGGAAAATGTTTTTTCAGAAATCGTTTCCCCTTATGAAAATTATATGGATATTATAAAAAAAGATGAAGTTAAAGGAATAATCCTTTCTGGTGGTCCTAAATCTGTTTATGAAAAGGATTCCCCAAAAATAAAAAAGGAAATTTTTGAAATGAATAAGGGGATTCTTGGAATATGCTATGGATTACAAGTTTTATCTTATATTTTAGGTGGAAAAGTAAGACCTTCTTCTAAAAGGGAATATGGTTTTGCAAATTTTAGAATTGTAAGGGAAAGCCCCCTTTTTTATGGAATAAATAAAAATTATTTTAGGGTATGGGCAAGTCATGGTGATGAAGTTCTTGAAATTCCGGATGGATTTATAAAAACAGGTGAAACAGATTTCTGCTTTTATGCAAGTATTGAAAATCCCAAAAATAAAATATATGGAATTCAATTTCATCCAGAAGTTTTCCATACAGAGTTTGGAAAAGAAATAATAAGAAATTTCATTTTTAATATATGTAATGCAAAAAAGGGATGGTTTCTTGAAGATTTCTTTAAAAAAGTTCAAGAGGATTTAAAAAAATATAAGGATAAGCCTTGTTTTTTAGCACTTTCAGGTGGTGTTGATTCAAGCACATTGGCATTTCTTTTAAATCCAATTTTTAAAGAGAGATTATATTTAATTTTTGTAGACACAGGACTTTTAAGAAAGGGAGAAAGGGAAAGAGTTAAAAATTTATTTAAAGATTTTAAAAATTTAAAAATTGTTAAAGCAGAAAAGGAATTTTTAAAAAGTTTAAAGGGTATAAAAGAACCTGAAAAGAAGCGCAAAATTATCGGGAAATTATTTTTAAAAATTTTTAAAAATGAAATTTTAAAGATATTAAAGGTAAAAAAAATAAAAAGAAATACTGTTTGTCTTGCACAGGGAACACTCTATCCTGATGTTATAGAATCGCGTTCATTTATTGGACCCTCTTCAAAAATAAAAACTCATCATAATGTTGGTGGTTTACCAAAAAAACATCCTTTTATCTTAATAGAACCCTTTAAAGAACTATTTAAAGATGAAGTAAGAGAAATAGCAAAGAAACTTTCTTTACCACATGATTTAATAGAAATGCATCCATTTCCAGGACCTGGTCTTGCTGTAAGAATTGTTGGGGAAGTTGATAAAAAGAAAATAAGAATACTTCAAAGAGCTGATGAAATACTTGAAGAGGAATTAAAAAGAGAAGGTATATATAATAAGGTTTGGCAGGCTTTTTGTGTATTTTTACCTGTAAAATCTGTTGGTGTTATGGGTGATAAAAGAACTTATGAGAATGTTATAGTTTTAAGAATTGTTGAATCCTCTGATGCAATGACAGCAGATTTTTCCAAAATCCCTTACGAGATTTTAGATAGAATTGCAAGAAGAATAATAGGGGAGATAAAGGGAATAAATAGGGTTTTATATGATATAACATCAAAACCACCTGCAACCATAGAATGGGAATAATAAAATTTATTTACAATTTTTTTTTATCTTTAATCCCCCTTCCTTCTGAAAGAAAAATAAAGGAAATTCCCTTTGAAAATTATTTATATTTTCACGCTTCATCAATTGGAGAAGTTATGAGTTTAAAGGGGCTTATTGATTATTTTTGTAAGGATTATTTATGTGTTTTAACAACATTTACAAAAGCAGGGAAAAAAAGAGCAGAAAACATTTTTAAAGAAAAAATAAAGATTTTTTATTTCCCTTTTGATAAAAAAAAGGAGATTGAGAAAATAGTTAAAAAGGCAAAAGCTATTATAATTGCTGAGTGCGAGCTTTGGCCAAATTTAATTGAATCTGCATTAAAAAATAAGAAAAAAATTTTTTTAGTAAATGGGAAAATTTCAAAAAGGAGTTTTTTCTTTTACAATTTCATTTTTAAAGAGATAAAAAAATTTTTAAGAAATTTTGAAATTATATTTTTGCAAGAAAAAAAATATGAAATTTTTTTTAAAAAACTGGGTGTTCCATCTAATAAAATTTTTGTTTTAAGAAATTTGAAATATGATGCCCTCGAAGATGTGAAAGAGATATGGGAAAAAAATGGTTTTACAATAACTTTTGGTAGTATAAGAAGCAATGAGATTGATATTGTTATAAATGTGATTCAAAAAATTTTAAATAAGAGGGAAGATTTAAAAATTGTCATTTGCCCAAGACATCTTATAAATACAAAAATTATTGAATTTAAATTGAAGGAAAAGGGTATTGAGTATGAAAGAAGAAGTAAGTCTTATTTTCCAACAAAAAAAGTTTTCATCCTTGATACACTTGGTGAACTTTTAAATGTTTGGAAAATAAGCGATATTGGAATTGTTGGCGGAACCTTTGGAAAACATGGAGGGCATAATCTTGCAGAACCTGCTTTTTTTGGAATACCTGTTATTTTTGGAGAAAGCATTCAAAATGTTAAAGAGGTTGGAAATATTCTTTTAAAAAATGGTGGTGGTTTTAAAGTAAAGGATGAAAAAGAACTTGAAGATATTTTAAATAAACTTATTTCAGATGATGAATTTAGAAAAAAAATAGGAGAGAATGCAAAAAAGGGGATAGAAATTTTAAGGGGTTCTTCAAAAATAATATATGAAAGAATAAAGGAAATTTTATGAAAAAGGGTTATTTTTTAGATACAGGGATTTCCCCTTATGAAAAAATATGGGAATTGCAAAAAAAATTACATTTAAAAAGGGTTTTTAATGAAATACCTGATACTCTAATATTTACAGAACATTTTCATGTTTATACAATTGGAAAAAGAGGAAAGGAGGAAAATTTTAAAGTTAGTAAAGAATTTTTAAATAAATTGGGAATAAAGATTTTTAGAGTTGAAAGGGGAGGAGATGTAACATATCATGGACCAGGACAAATTGTTGGTTATCCAATATTCTATATAAAAGAAAAAATTGCAGGAATTAAAAAATTTATAAATAAAATTGAGGATGCAATAATAATGACACTAAAAGAATATGATATTAAAGGTGAAAAAAAGGAAAATATGATAGGTGTATGGGCTTTTGATAAAAAGATATGTTCAATTGGAGTTGCTGTTAAAAATTTTGTTTCCTTCCATGGTTTTGCTTTAAATGTTAATACTGACTTAAAATATTTTGATTACATATTTCCCTGTGGAATGGATAAAGAAATTACATCAATGGAAAAATTAACTTGTAAAAAAATAAATATTCAAGAAGTTAAAGAAAAATTAAAAAAATCCTTTGAAAATATCTTTGAAATTGAATTTGAAAATTTAAATTATGATTTCCTTTTAAAGATTGGTTCAATTACAAAATAAAGTAAAAATAAGAATAAAAAAATGCCTGATAAAAAGCCAATCATTTTTTAAAAATTAAAATTATCCCACCAAAAATTATAAAAATTATTCCATACCATACAAGATTTATAAGGGGATTGAAATGAAGTTCAAAATAACCTTTTTCTTTATCCCATCCCTTTAAAATTAAATAAAGGTCACCTTCTAAAATAGGAAGTATATCAACTTCAGATATTGGTTCTTCATAATTTTTATAAAATCTGATTTCTGGTTTTAAAATTCCTAAAAATTTATTTTTTTCATAAACATCTATTTTTGCAACTGCATAATCATATTGGGGATTTGAAGAAAAATCAATTCCCTTATAATTTAAAACAAATTTTTCCAATTTTATTTCTTCATTTTTAGAAATTTCCAAATCCTTTTTTATCTTATAAGAATTTGAGATGCTTATTCCAATACCTGTTATTATAATTCCGAGATGTATAAAGTTTGGAGAATATTTTAATAAAATTTTACTTTTAATTTTTATATCCTTAAAAATATTTATTAAAAAAGAATATAAAAAGAAAAAAGAAATTGAACAAATAAGAATTGGATAAAATTTTTTTACACCTAAAAAGATTAAAATAAAAGATGTTATTGTTGTTAAAAAAAGTGGAAAATAAATTTTTTTAAAAAAATTCTTTAATTTGAACTCCTTTCTTTTTAAATTTTGACATATTGCCATTATAAATAAAATTAAAGTAAAAAAGGGAGCTGTTGCATTACTATAAAAAGAAGGGCTCAAGCTTATTTTCTTTAAAATTAAAGCTTCTGAAATTATTGGGAAAAATGTTCCTATAAAAATTATTAAAGTTATTAAAAATAAAATAAGAGAGAGAAGATAAAGGTTTCCTTCAATACTCATTATACTTTCTATTTTCTTTTCTCCTTTCAAAAATTTATAATTTTTTATAAAAAGATAAAGAAAAAATAAGATGATGATGATTAAGAAAAAAATAAATGGGGGACTTATCTTTGATTGTGAAAAAGCATGAACAGAAGAGATTATTCCACTTCTTGTTAAATATGTCCCAATAATTGTTAAAATAAAGGTTAAAAATATTAAAAAAATGTTCCATCTTTTTAAAATATTTTCTCTTTTTGAAATTATGCTTGTATGTAAAAAGGCACTTCCTGTAAGCCATGGTAAAAGAGAGGCATTTTCAACAGGGTCCCATGCCCAATATCCTCCCCATCCAAGTTCAACATATGCCCATCTTCCGCCCGTCAATATTCCAATTGAAAGCAAAAGCCATGAAAAAAGGCCCCATCTCCTTATTATATTTTCAGGAAAATTTTCTTTTAAAAATAAATAAGAAATTGTATAAATAAATGGAATTGTAAAACCTATATAACCAAAATATAAAAAAGGAGGATGTAAAAGCATCCAGAAATTTTGAAGTAATGGATTAAGCCCCTGTCCATCAGAAATTTTGAAAGGTAATTTTTTAAAGGGATTTGCAAAAAATATTATTAATGTTAAAAAGAAGATAAAAATGAAATTTAGAAAAAAATAAGAAAAATGGTCAATTTTTTCATCCTTATTTTTATAAAACAAAAATAAGGTATATATTCCAAGAATTAAAATCCAAAATAGAAGGGAACCTTCCATTCCTGCCCAAAAACTTGAAAAAGTATAAACTAAATTTAAAGTATTGTTTACATAATTTGCCACATATTCTGTTTCATAATCTTTTGTAAGAAGTAAATAGATTAAAGAAATTGAAGAAATAATTATTAAAAAGATTGATGATATTAAAGACCTTTTAAAAGCTTTCAAATATCTTTCATCTTTTTTATAAAAACCATAAATGTAAAATAATATACTTAAAATTGAAAATAAAAAGGAAAAAATTAAAGAGGAAAAACCAAGTTCTCTCATTAAAAGTTTTCTTCTATGTAATCATAGGCAGCCATTGCAGCAATTGCTCCATCTGCTGCACTTGTTACAATCTGTTTTAAACTCTTTTTTCTTACATCACCAATTGCATATATTCCTTTTACACTTGTTTCCATTTTTTCATTAACTATAACATATCCATTTTCATCAATTTCTGCAATCCCTCTTAAAATTTCAGAATTTGGTATAAAACCTATAAAGATAAAAACTGCTGAACATTCTAAATTTTTAATTTCTTTTGTCTTAACATCTTCAAGAATAACACCTTCAACTTTATTTTTTCCATATATTTCCTTAACGACCTTTTCTAAAAGCAATTCTATCTTAGGATTTTTATAAATTCTTTCCACATATTTGCCTGCTGCCCTAAATTTATCTCTTCTATGAACTATATAGACCTTTTTTCCAAACCTTGTTAAATAGTTTGCTTCAAGTACAGCAGTATCACCACCTCCAACAACTAATATTTCTTTATCTTTAAAAAATGGTCCATCACATATTGCACAATAGGATACCCCTTTCCCCAAAAATTCCTTTTCTCCAGGGACATTTAAGTTTTTATGTCTTGCACCAGTTGCAACAATAACTGCTTTGCATTTATATTCATTATAAGGTGTTTTAATTATTTTATAATTTCCAATAATTTTTATTTCTTTTGCTTCTTCAAAAATTATTTCTGCTCCAAACTTTTTAGCATGTTCTTGAAAATTCTTTATTAAATCTTGTGCCTTTATTCCTTCAGGAAAACCCGGATAATCCTCAATAGTTTCAGTTAAAGCCATTTGCCCGCCAATTACTTCTTTTTCTAAAACAAGTGTTTTTAAATTGCTTCTCCCTGCATAAAGAGCAGCAGTTAATCCCCCTGGTCCAGAACCTATTACTATTAAATCGTATTCCATTTTAAGTTTTTTATTTTAAAGATTTTTTATTCCTTTTCCAAAACAAGACCCTTTAAATAAAAACTTTCTGGAAAATAAAGAGAAATTGGATGACATGGGCTTTGAAATAAAAAATCTTTTATAAATATTATAAAATTTTTATTTTTTTGAACATTCACAACATTTTCAATTAAATCGTTTATTTCAACTGCCTGAGTGCAAGAAAATGTAGCACATATTCCCCCTTTATTCATTATTTCAAATATTTCTGAATGTAAATTTTTATAGGCATTTAAAGCCCTTTCTTTTTTACTTTTTTTATGAGTAAAGGAAGGTGGATCATTTATTATAAGGTCAAATCCAATTTTTAACTTTTTAATTTCCTTTAATTTTTCAAAAACATCTCCGCATATTAAAGTAACCTTTTTTAAAGGTAAATTGTTTAAAAGTACATTTTCCTTTAAAAGATTTAATGCTTTTTCAGATATTTCAACTACAAATACCCTTTCACAATCCTCTTTTAAAAAATGAATTGCAAAAGCACCTGTATAAGAAAATAGATCAAGACATGTTTTCCCCTTTGCATATTTTTTTAATTTTAATCTATTTATTTTTTGGTCAAGAAAAAAACCAGTTTTTTGACCTTCTTCAATATCAACTAAAAAATTTAGTCCTTCTGTAAATATAAGATAAGGATTTTTTAATTTCCCATAATGTAATTTTTTAAAATTTTCAAGACCTTCTTCTTTTCTTCCAATTCCATCACTTTTCTCAAATATAAATAATGGATCAAAAAGATTTTTTAATGCTTTAACTATGAATTCCCTTTTCCTTTCCATTCCTGCTGAATTTATTTGGAAAACAAATCCCAAAGAGAATTTATCTATTATAAGACCCGTTAAAAAATCACTTTCAGAAAATACTACTCTAAAACTTTCATCTTTTTCAAAATAATTTAATCTTTTTAAAAAACTTCTTTCAATTCTTTTTTCAATTTCTTCATAAGAAAGTTCTTTAAATTCCTTATAGGTATGAATTCTTAAAGTTTTATAACTTGAAGGATTATAAAATCCAGTTCCTATTATTTTATTTTCCTTATTTATTATTAAAACCTCTTCTCCCTTTTCTATTCCCTCATCAATTTCAATTATTTTGGATTTCAAAATATAAGGATGAGGAAAATTTAAAGAAGAGGAGATATTTACTTTTACCTTTTTCAAGATAATTATTTTATTTCTAATTTGACAATCATTTCAATTTTCTTTATAATAATCATTTATGAAAAATTTTATTTTAATTTCAGAAGATAAAAATTTTGTTCAAGTTTTTAAAGAACATTTTGAATTTGCTGACGAATATAAAATTTTTCATTTATCATATGAAGAAAAAGAACAAATTGAAAGTTTTTCTCCTGATTTAATAATTTTAGATATTTCTTATGAAAATTTAAAAGAAGGAATAAACATTTTAAATTTTGTAAAGATTTCAAAAAATATCAGCAATGTGCCAGTAGTTATTATTTCCTCTTATAATGACCCTGATTTTCTTTTAAAAATTTTAAAGGAAGGTGCTGAAGATTTTATTGAAAAAGTGAGCGATTTTAATTTAATAAAGGAAAGAATAAAATATATAATAAAAAGGAAGGAAAATGAAAACATTTGACCCAATTGAATTTAAAAAGATTATTGAGGAATATGCAAATTTTAAAAGTGTTATTTATGATCCACTAACAAAATTACCAACTTTTATTGGTGTTTTGAATGAAATTAAGGAAAGGCTTGAAAATGAAAAGAAAATTGGTCTTATCTCCGTAAAAATTTTAGAAGGAGATAAACTTGAAATGGAATATGGTTTTGAAGTATATGATGAATGGATTTTAAAGATTGCAGAAATTTTGAAAAACATTGTTATCAAAAAATTTTCTCCCTTTGAAAACCCTTTACTTTTTATATCTCAACCAAGAGGGGATCATTTTCTTCTTGCCTTTTACCCAATAAAAGAAGGAAAAATTCTTGAAGAAGAAATAGATGAAATTCTTATGAAAGAGCTTTCAATTTCTTGTAAAGTTAAATATGTAGAAATACTTTATGATCCTGCAAATAGGGCAGAAAGGGTTATAGGAAGGGTCTTTGAAAAATTAGAAATGGAAAGAGCAAGAGAGGAAAGTAAAATGGAGATAAGGTTAAGGGCAATTTTTAAAAGTGCTTTAAAAAGGGCGGATATAAAAACAGTTTTTCAACCAATATATGATATAGAAAAAAATGAAATTTTTGGATATGAAGCACTTTCAAGAGGTCCTAAAGGCACAGAAATTGAGGAACCTTTAATGCTTTTTTCAATGGCAGATGCACTTGATGAACTTTTAAAATTAGAATCTATTTGCCATTGGAAAGCACTTTTAAGTTATAAAAAAATAGAGAACTCAAAGGATAAATATTTATTTTTAAATACTTCATCAAAATTATTACAAGAAAAAGCAGAAGATTTTATGAAGGAACTTATAAAAACAATTGATGAATTAAATTATGAAAGGAATAAGATTGTTATAGAAATAACAGAAAGATATGCAATAAGTGATTTTAAAACACTTATAAAAAATATAAATTTTTTAAAAGAAAATGGCTTTTTAATATCAATTGATGATGTTGGGGTTGGTTATTCTTCATTGCATACCCTTGCAGAACTTAAACCTGATTTTCTTAAATATGATATGATACTTGTTAGAGATATGCATAAGGATTTGATAAAGCAAAGGTTATTAGAGATGATTTTAAATTTTGGAAAATCTGTTAATACACCTGTTATTGCTGAAGGCGTTGAAAAAAAGGAAGAGTATGAAAGCCTTTTAAATCTTGGTGTTAAATATGCTCAAGGTTTTTATCTTTCTCCGCCTTTAGAAGTTGAAATTTAATCGGTTTTTATAATAACAAACTCAACCCTTCTATTTTGTGCCCTTCCTTCTCTTGAAGTATTTGGTGCTATTGGCATTGTCTCTCCATACCCTCTTGCTATAAGTCGAGATGGGTCTATTCCATGTCTTGTTATTAAATAACTTCTCACTGACTCTGCCCTTCTTTGAGAAAGTTCCATGTTATAACTATCAGAACCAACCGAATCAGTATGTCCCTGAATTTCAACATATGCTTTTGGATTTGCCTTTAAAAATTCTGCAACCTGATCTAAAATTGGAAAAGATTCCGGCTTAATCGTTGCTTTACCTGTATCAAAATAAATATTTTGGAGTCTTATCCTTTCTCCAACCTTAGCAACTTTTTTAAGTCTGAAATCTTTAATCATAGGAACCCCTTCACTTGCTATAATTGGTTCATCCTGTGGAACATAACCTTCTGCTTCAACATGTATTACATAAGAGCCAGGTGAAACTTGCAATTTATAAATTCCTGTTGAAGGATCACTTATTGTTTTATATTCTGTATTTGGAATACTTATGTTTGCACCTATTGGTTTTTCATCTATGTTATCAATAACTTTACCTGTTATAAGAATAAGTGGTTTTTTATTTAAGGCAAAATCCACAATTATTTCTTCTCCCTCCTTTAAACTTACTATCTTTTCTTTCCATTTATAACCTTCCTTTTCGCAATGTATTCTATATGTTCCAGGCTCCAATTCTATTTTATATATTCCTGTTTCAATATCAGAAGAAATTGATGGCAAATTTGTCCCTGGAAATGAAATTTGTGCAGAAATTGGTTCTCCTGTTTCTGCATCCGTAACCTTACCTATTATTTTTGCTATCGGTTTAGGAGGTGGTGGAGGTGGTGGAGGTGGTGGAGCAGGCAAAAGATTTGCTACATTTGATATTTGGAAAACAAATCTCCATTCATGGGAGAATTCCTGCAATTTATAATCGGTTGATAAAATATATCTTAAACTATCATTTAGTTTCCCTATCCTTGTATCTATTGCAAAATCAAAATTTGGACCACCAGGAGTTTTAAACCTTATTCCAGGTGTAAGAGAAACCGCATTTTCCTTCCATTCTGTAAAGTATATTCCTGAAAAATCAAATATTAAATCAACATAATCTCCAAGAGAAAGAATTACCCCTGCTCCCCAAGTAAGGGCATTTGTATTTTTTAATTTTAAAGTATCAATTTTTTTCTTTCCTGTATTTTTATCAAAAATAACATAAGGAATTAATGTATCACCTTCTATTAAAGGTTTGTTTAAATAAAAAAATCCCCCATTTAAGGAAATTGTTAAAATTTGAATGTTTAAATCTAAGGCACTATTTATATAAAATTGTGGATATCTTCTTATAAATGGAGGAAATCCATATTTAAACAAAAATTCATCTTCCCTTTTCTTTTGATAACCCCTATTTGGGAAATAGGAAGTGAAAAGTATTCCACTACTAATTTTTAAATTTGATGCTGTATCTTCAAAAAATGAAGTTCCAAATTTTGTAAATACATCTATTCCTCTATAAGCAACAAGTCCTAAGTCATTTCTTGTAAGACCTTGAAAATCTGTTTTTTCTATAATTTTGCCTTCAAAATCTCCTCTTGCTCCAATTTCCCATGTATTAAAAGGAGAATAGGATAATCCAAATTTTCCCCTTATAAAATGTCTTCTGTCTTCAACAGGAATTTTTGTAGAATCAAATTGAAAAACGCTTGTATCCCTATTTTTATAATTTTCAAAAAAATAAGAAGAATAAAGATGAAAGGATAAATTTCCTTTACCTGAAGGAAGGGCAGACATATTTCTTAAAAAACCTGAAACACCATAAAAATTTGGAACTGTATATAAAATTAGAAATAAAATTTTCATTTTAAATTAAATAAAAATGGCCCCAAGGGGATTTGAACCCCTGCTTTCGCCTTGAAAGAGCGATGTCCTAACCAGGCTAGACGATGGGGCCATTTCAAAATTTTTTCTTTGCAGAAATATAAAGTTTTCTAAATTGTTCATTATCTATTATAGCCTGGTTTATTAAAAAATATGTTTCAAGATTTTTATTTGTTTCCCTTATCCTTTCTGCCATTTCTTCTGAAAGATTTTTAAGAATTTTTAAACCTATTCTTGGATTTTTTTCTGCTATTTTCCAGAATTTTTCCTTCGATAAAGAAAAAAGGTTTACCTTTTGAGTAGCAACACAGGTTGCGCTTCTTTCTGCTTCCTGAACAAGACTGAATTCACCAAAAAAATCCCCTTTTTTAAGTTCAGCAAGAACAAGAATTAAATCTCCCCTTTTAAGTCTTACCTCCACTTTTCCTTCTTTTATTATATACATTTTATTTCCCGGTGCCCCCTCTTCAAATATAATTCTTCCACTTTCAAATTCTGCCTCTTCAAGATTTTCATAAATTTCTTTAAGTTCTTCTTTATTTAACCCCTTAAATAAACTTACTTCACTTAAAAATTCCATAATTTTCAAAATATGGGCGATGGAGGAGTTGAACCTCCGACCTCCACGATGTCAACGTGGCGCTCTAACCAACCTGAGCTAATCGCCCAAAAATAAGTTTTAAATTATAACAAAAAAGATTGTAAAAGTCAAATTAT
>CAZUSI010000003.1:0-38110 GCA_964623395.1 uncultured bacterium
AATGAAAAATTAATTATAATGGATGAAATATTTTTTTACAAAACATTATAATTATAAACTTATAAGGAGGAAAAAATGAAAATTTTCATTTTGCTTTTTATAGTAAATATAAAACCCTATTGGATTTCTTTAGAAGATTATAAAACAGGAATATCAATTTCAAAATGGGTTGAGGAAAATGGAGGAAGAAGAAGGACAATTTCAAAATTTCTAAATTCTTTTTCTCTTTTTATTCCTGAAAATGAAATTCAGAATTTAAGAAAATTTTCAAAAGATATAAAAAATGTAAAGGAATTTAAAAGTTTTTCTAAGGATTTTAAAGAATTTGATGTTTCTGAATTTAATTATGAAGATTATCAAAAAGTTTTAAAAATAGATAAAGTTCATCAAAAGGGAATATTTGGAGATAATGTAAAAATAGGTATACTTGATGCAGGTTTTGATTTTAACCACCCTGCCCTAAAACATATTTCAAACCCGAAATATGAAAGATTATTATATACTCATGATTTTGTTTCAGGAGATCATATTTTTATAAAATTTGGAGCAAATGTTTTTAGAGAAATAAATTATAACAATTTTGGTTCTGCTTACATAAATAGTTTTGATTTTAAAAAATTTCAAAATGAGGTTATACTATTTTATAGTTATAGCCATGATTCAATAATTTATAACAAAAATTTATGGAAAATATATGGATGTAAGGTTAATGAATTGGGTGAATTTACATTTTTACCAAAAATTATTAAAAGAGATACTTTTGCAATAAACCCATCTTTTGAAATAATAGGAGATACAATATTTTTGAGTTATAAGACAAAAAAGATAAAATGGAACATTAATTTTTTAAAAATTTCTCTTTCAAATTTTGATTTAATTTCTGATACAACACTTTTATCTTCAAAAAACATTATAAATCCTGAAATTTTAAATGCCTTTAATAAATTAAATATATTTTTCATAGATACACAAGGATTTAAGGTTATTTATTCAGAAGATAAAGGAAATACATGGAATGAAAAATTAATTTTTGAAGGAAATTATATTAATTATAAATTGAGAAAAGATGAAAATGGATTTATTGGAATAATCGTAAAAGGATTCCCATGGGAAAGAGACACAATTTTTCTTTTTAAAATTGATTCAATATATAATTCCACATTTTATAAAAAAATTGATATTGGAACTGAAGGAGATATTATTGTAAAAAATGATACGATAAATTTGTGCTATTTTGATTATGAAAATCTTATTTTTTCTCAATACATTGATACAATTTTTTTAATTAAAAAAGAAATTGATAAAGGAGAATTTATACATTCACCAAAATTTTATTTTGAATTAAACAATTTAAAACTAATTTATTCAAAGGATGGAATTCTTTTTTCATCTTCCTTATTTTTTAATTCAAAAGTTGAAATTGGATTTTTATATACAGACCTTATAAAATCAATTGATGATGTAATAATTATAAGGAGAAGGGGAGATGATGTCGTAACATTTGAGAAGGAAAAAGATTATGATTTTTCAACCTTTTCTCATGGAGCAAGAGTTTTAAGTGTTATCGGTGGAATGTCCTATGAACTTACAGGTGTATCACCTGCTTCTAAATTTATCCTTGCAAGAACAGAAAGGACTAAAAATATTTATGGAAATGAATTTGAAAATATTATTGAGGAAGATTTCTGGGTTGAAGGTCTTGAATGGTTAATATCAAAAGGAGCAAAAATAATAAATAGTTCCTTAGGGTATATTGGATGGTGGAATAAAAAGGACCTTGATGGAAAAACTGCACCTTCATCAATTGCAGCAAGTAAAGCAATTAAAAAAGATGTTCTTGTAGTAAATGCAATAGGAAATTTAGGAGAAAATGAATATCACAAACAAATTGGTATTCCTGATACAACATTACATGCACCTTCTGATGCAGATTCAATAATAAGTGTTGGTGGAATTGAAATTAATGAAGACACAATTTATGTTCATGAAAAATCTTGTTATGGACCATCAGCAGATGGTAGAATAAAACCCGATTTAGTTGCTCCTTGGAAAGCAAAAGTTGCTATTATTTATTTTGAAAATGGTGATACAATAAAGGGTTATTCTTATGCAAGTGGAACATCCTATTCAACAGCAATAATAACAGGAATATGTGCATTAGCATTATCTGCACATCCTTCCTGGGATGCAAGAAAAATTTTAAAATATATAAAGAAAACAGCAATAAGATTGAGATATGAAAATTCTGATACAAATAGTGTTTCTGGATGGGGATATCCTGATGCTGAAAAATTTGTATTTTTAGAAAAACCTGAAATATCTATTCCAGAAGAAAAGGTTGAAAATGATGTTCTTTTTCCCCCTTATCCAAATCCATCAAAATATGGATATATAAATTTCCCTTATATAATTGTAGAAGGGGAAAGTTATGTAGAATTTAAAATTTATGATTTGTCAGGAAATTTGATCTTTGAAAAAAATTTTGAAAATATGCCATGTGGAAGACATTTATTTAAATGGAATTTAAAGGATAAGAATGGTAAAAGGGTTTTACCCGGAAATTATATTGCTGTTTTAAAAACCTCTTTTAATACTTCTTATCAAAAGTTTACTATAATAAAGTGAAATTTAAAAGAATTTTAATTGCAAACAGAGGAGAAATTGCTGTAAGAATAATAAATGCGTGCAAGGAACTGGGTATAGAAGCAGTTGCTGTTTATTCTGAAGCAGATAGGGATTCATTACATGTTCAATTGGCAGATGAATCAATTTGCATAGGTCCTCCACCCCTTTCTGAAAGTTATTTGAATGCATCAAGAATAATAAGTGCAGCAGAAATTACAGGATGTGATGCAATACATCCTGGATATGGTATGTTTGCTGAAAATCCTGATTTTGCTGAAATGGTTATTACATCAGGTTTTAAATTTATAGGACCTTCCCCTTCTATTATAGAGAAGATGGGAGATAAAATATATGCAAAGAATATCATGAAAAAAGCAGGAGTTAGTGTAGTTCCCGGTTCTGAAAATCCTGTTAAAGACATTAAAGAAGGAATTGAAATAGCAAAAGAAATAGGTTTTCCAGTTCTAATAAAAGCAGCAGGAGGAGGTGGAGGAAGAGGAATGAGAATTGCAAGAAATGAAAAAGACTTTGAAGTTAATTTTACTCTTGCAAAAGCAGAGGCACTTGCTGCTTTTAAAGATGAAAGAGTTTATATAGAAAAATTTATTGAAAATCCAAAACATATTGAAGTTCAAGTAGCAGGTGATGGAAAAGAAAACTATCTCCATTTTTTTGAAAGAGAATGTTCAATTCAAAGAAGACACCAGAAATTAATTGAAGAAGCACCAAGTCCTTCAATTGGTGAAAAAGAAAGAAAGAAATTAACAGAAATGGCTTTAAAAGGAATAAAATATCTTAAATATGATAGTGTTGGAACAATGGAGTTTATAATGGATGAAAATAAAAATTTTTATTTTATTGAAATGAATACGAGGATACAAGTTGAACATCCTGTCACAGAATTTATAACAGGAATAGATTTGATAAAATTACAGATTAAAATAGCAGAAGAAGGAAAAATTGATTTAAAACAAGATGAGATAAATATGAAGGGACATTCAATTGAATTAAGAATAAATGCAGAGGATCCAAAAAAAGGATTTTTACCATCACCAGGAAAAATTGAAATGCTTCATTTTCCAGGGGGACCTGGTGTAAGAATAGATTCATATATTTATCAGGGATATAAAATTCCATCCTTTTATGATTCTTTAATTGCAAAATTAATAGTTTATGGAATTAAAAGAGAGGAGGCAATAAAAAGGATTGAAAGATGCCTTAATGAAATTAAGATTGAGGGAATTCAAACAACCATACCTTTTTATGAATTCTTAATTAAAAAGGAAAAATTTTTAAAGGGAACTTACACGACAAATTTTGTTGAAGAGATAATAAATGAGTATTTATCATTATAAATAATTTTCTGGTAATTCTATTGCTTCCAATATTTTTTTTGCTTCTTTTGTTTCTTTTACATCGTGAACCCTTATTATGTCAACTTTCTTTAAAATTAAAAAAGAGGTTATACAAATAGTTGCGTTTTTCCTTTCAGAAGGATTTTCTATATTAAGAACTTTACCTATAAATGATTTCCTTGAATGTCCTAAAAGAAGAGGATAGGAAAGTTTTTTAAATTCTGAAACATTTTTTAAAATTAAAAGGTTATCATAAACCCTTTTACCAAATCCTATTCCGGGATCTATTATTATTTGTTCATCATCAATTTCAAAACTTTTTAAAAACTTTATTCTTTCCTTGAGTTCTTCTTTTATTTCTTCTATAGTATTTTCATAATAAGGATTTTTTTGCATATCTTTTGGTGTTCCTCTTATGTGCATCACCACACAACCAGCCCCATATTTTTTTATCACATAAGGCATTCTTTCATCAAATTTCATACCAGAAATATCATTTACAATGTTTGCTCCTTCTTTTAATGCCAGCTCCGCAACTTCTGATTTATAAGTATCTATTGAAATTGGAATATCACTTTTTTTCCTTAACTCCTTTATAACAGGTAAGACCCTTCTTTTTTCTTCCTCAACTTCAACAGGCTCAGCCCCTGGTCTTGTTGATTCTCCCCCTATATCAATTATATCTGCTCCTTCATCAATCATTTGAAGAGCTCTTTCAACTGCAGCACTAAAATCAAAATATTTTCCTCCATCATAAAAAGAGTCGGGAGTAACATTTAATATGCCCATAATAAGAGGCTTATCTTTTAAAAGAATATAACCATCTTTTATCTTTATTTTTTCCATATTGACTTTTTAAGATAATTTATTGTATAATTATATTCTTCTTTTAAGGGCCCGTAGCTCAATGGGTAGAGCAGCGGACTCATAATCCGTTGGTTGCAGGTTCGAGTCCTGCCGGGCCCATCTTTTATTCTTCAAAAATTTTATTTATTTCTTTTTTTAACTCCTCAATAGAAAAGGGCTTTGGAAAAAATCTTTTCAAACCTTTTAGATTTTTAACTTTTTCTCTTAAATCGTAAGAATCATAGGCAGTAACTATTATGAATTTTATATCAGGATATTCCATTTGTAAATTAGCAATTAATTCAAGACCTGATATATCTGGTAATCTTACATCTGTTACAAGAAGGTCATAAGGATTTTCTTTCCATTTCTGAATAGCCTCTTTTCCTGTCCTTACACTTTCAACTTCATAGTCACTTCCAAGAATTTGACTTACAAAAAAAGCAAGGGGTGCTTCATCTTCTACAAATAAAATTCTCTTTTTACTCCCTTTCATGTTTTATCACCTCTATAAATTTATTAAGTATTTCTGGATCAAATTTTTTACCCGAATATTTTTTTAAAAATTCAATTGCTTCATCTTTTGTAAGTTTATTAGAATAAATTCTTTCATTTGTAATTGAATCATATACATCACATATTGATAGTATTCTTGCCCCAATAGGAATTTCTTCTCCTTTAAGTCCCTCAGGGTATCCTGTTCCATCATAATTTTCATGATGATGTTTAATAATAGGTATAGCATCTTTTAAAAATTTTAAAGGACTTAAAATTTCAATTCCTATTCTTATATGTTCCTTCATTTTTTCATACTCCTCTTCATCAAGTTCAAAAGGTTTTTCTAAAATATATTCCCTTACTCCTATTTTACCTATGTCATGAAGTAAGGCAGCATATCTTAAAATTTTGAGCTCTTCATCGTTAAGATTAAGTTTTTTACCGAGAAGATGAACGAGTCTTGCAACTCTTGAAGAATGCCCTTTTATACTTCTATCTTTTGCTTCCTGTGCTTTAACAAGGGAAAGAAGACTTTCAACATAGCTTTTTTCAACTTTTTCAAAAAGCATTGAATTACAAAGAGCAATTGAAATTGTATTTAAATAAATATCAAAGATATCAATAATTTTTGAAAAAGAAAAATCTTCCTTCCTTGTTCCTATCATAAAAACACCAAAAGGTTCTCTATTTTTTGTTTTTAATAGACCAATGCATATTTCTTTTATTTCACCTTCCGGATATTCCACAATTTGTGGCTCTTTTTTTTCGTTCAATTCCCTGAAAAATGGGTGATAAAAATCAAATTTGAATTCAGGCTCAAAAAATTTCTCAAATCCAATGAAATGTTTAATATATAAAGTATCAGGATAATTTTCATCTTTTAATAATATAGCTGCATCCTCAATTCCAAAAATTTCTTTTGCCCCTTTTAATATTCCTATAGAAAGTTTTTCAAAATCCAATTCTTCATTAAGGGAATCAGTTATTTTATGCAATTCGGAAAGAATTTTGAGTTTCTCCTCAAGTTCTTTATCTACTTCTTCTTTTGCCATTTCTAATTTCTTATAAGCAATTTTAAGTTCTTGATTTGCAATTTTAAGTTCTTCCAAAAGTTTTTTATTCTCCTTTAAAAGTTTTCTTTTAGTTAAAGCATTTTTAACTGCTATTTTTATCTGTTCCGCCTTAAAGGGTTTTAATATATAATCATATGCACCCATTTTTATTGCTTCAATAGAAGTGTCTAAGGATGCAAAAGCAGTCATCATTATAACCTGTATATCTTCATCAAATATTTTTGCTGCTTTAAGAACTTCAATTCCAGAAATATCAGGCAATTTTATATCTTGAAGTATACAATCGGGATGAAAACCTTCAATCATCTTTATTGCATCTTCTCCAGTATAAGCAGTTCTTATTTCATAATCAGGTGATTCTGTAGAAAGAAGCCTTGCAAGGAAAAGGGTTAAGGCTTCTTCATCATCTACTATTAAAATTTTTTCCTTCATAAAGGCAGATAAATTCTAAAAATTGTTCCTTTTTCATATTCAGATTCTACTTCTATTTTTCCACCATGTTCCTCAACAATTTTATGCACAATCGCAAGTCCTAAACCTGAACCACCTTTTTTTGTTGAAAAGAATGGTTCAAATATGCTATGCAAATATTCTTCTTTTATACCTTTACCATTATCCTTACACCATAAAATAGCATTATTCCCAAATCTTTTAACTCCAATTTCTATTTCACCTTCCTTTTCAATTGCTTCTATAGAATTTCTTAAAATATTTAAAATTACTTCTTTAAATTGATCAGGATCAAGGTAAAGTATTAGCTCTTCATCTTCAAAATTTTGTAAAATTTTTATCTCTTTTCCAACTATCTCAGGAGTAATAAAAAGAATGCTCTCCTTTAATAAATTCACTATGTTTACAGGAATTTTTCTAACAGGTCTTCTACTTGCAAAAGATAAAAGATTTTTAATTAATCTATCCAATCTGTATATCTCTTTTAAAATCATATCTATATAAATTTTAATGTTTTCATCCTTTGGAAGTTTTTCACTTATGAATTCTATACCTGTAGAAATACTTGCTAACGGATTTTTAATCTCGTGAGCCATATAGGCAGCAATTTTTCCCATAGCAGACAATCTTTCTGTCCTTCTAAGCTGTTCTTCAAGTTTTGCAACTTCCCTAATATCTTCAACAATTAATATTATTCCATTTATTACATCACCTGGACCGTATATAAAACTACTTGTTATAGCAAGTGGAACTGCCTCACCTTTTATATCAGTTATAAATTTTTCCCTAAAAAGTGGAGTTCTATTTACAAATGAATTCTCTATTTTACAAAATCCACCTTTTGGATGAGAACAAATAAAATCACAAATTTTTTTCCCTATAAGTTCTTTTGCTTCTCTCTTTAAGAGTAAATTAAAACCTTCGTTTACCCTTTTTATGTTTAAATCTGTATCAGTGACAACAATTCCAACTGGAATATTTCTTAAAACCATTTCACTAAATTTTACTTCTTCTTCTAAAAAAGATAACATTTCTTCTCTTTGTTCTTTATCAAAAATATTTTCAATAAAAATAGAGATTTGAGATGCTAAATTTTCAAGAAATGCTATATCTTCTTCAGAAAAGTCATAAAAACGAGGAGAGGAAATAACAATAACACCAATTTTTTCTCTTTCAGTTTTAAGGGGAATTGCAACTTCAGATTTTATTAGGTCTGAAACTTTTACATAAAAGGGAGATTTTGTTACATCCGGAGAATAAATTGTCTCTCCATTTTTAAAAGCAATACCTGAAAGTCCTTCTTCGCCTATTTTTAATCTTATACTTAAATCCCTATATTTTTCATATCCTGAAGAAGAAATGAGTTTTAAATAATCGTCCTCCTTTAAAAGTATACCTACAAAAGAATATCCAAAATTTTCTCTTATTATATTGCAAACTTCATCAAGGTATTCCTTTAAAGATGAAATTTCTATTTCCTTCTCGGTTAATCTTTTTAATGCCTGAAGTAAAATTTTGTTTTTATTATATCTTTCAATTTTAAAAAGAAATTCAAAGTAAGATTTTAGAAATTCCTTTACAATATAAATTCTTTCAATATTTTTTGGATTAAGAATATATAGGGCCATTAACGGTTTTTCTTTAAGAATTAAAAAAGCATATTCTTTTGAAATTCTTTCCTCTTTAATTTGAATTTCCTCTAAGGAAAAAATCTCTTCTTCTTGAGGAAAATGATAAATTAAAGATAACCTATCCCCTTTTTCCCCCATTATAAGAATTTTTTCGCAATTAAAGATTTTACAAAGAGCTTCACAAATATTTTTGTAAACAATTTTAATGTCAGTTTCTTGAATAAAGGAATCTATTAAAATACTTGTTAATTCCTTATGAATAGAGAAAATTTCTCTTCTTAAATTAATACTTAAAATTTTTTCAACAAATTCTACTTCATATTCAAAACTTTTTATTTCTTTTTCAGATAAGACACTACTTGTTACAAAAACAATAAAGCCATTCTTGATTTTAAAAGGAATTATATAAAAATAATAATTATTTAAAGAAAAATGTGCATTAATTATTTTTTCAGGAGATCCCTTTAAAACTTTTTCAAACTCTTGTTTCCCTTTTCCTTTCCAGAAATTAAAATTTTCATAATTTAAGCCAACACCTTCAAAATTATAAATTTCAATAAAAAGATTAAGAATATTTTCAACATAACCTTCTAATGAAATTTCTTCCTTTTCAGTTTCTGGAAGCAAATAACAAAAATTAATTTCCTTTTCTCTCCTTATTATATCTTGATACAAATAGAGATTTTTTATAATTAAAAGTAAAAAATTGCTAATTTTTTCTAAAAATCTTATATCTACATCTTTAAAAGCATCTTCCTTTTCAGAACCTATACCTATTGTTCCATAAACCATTTCCTTATCTTTTATTGGAATGATAAGCTCTGATTTTTCTGCTTGAGAAGACCTATAATATTCTTTAACTTTTTCAACATCCGGTGCATAAAAGACCACACCTGTTTCAATAACTTTACCTGTAATTCCTTCTCCTATCCTAAAAATATTCTTTTTAAATTCTTCCTCTTTAAAAGGTGGCCTTGTAACAAGAGCAACCCTTTTATAAACCTTAAGTTTTTCATCGTAAAGAAAAATTGTAACTTTACCTGCTTTTGTAATATTCAATAAAAATTGAGAAAATTTTTGTAAAATCAAATTTGTATCCTGAATTTGGGAAATTTCAGAAAGAAAATTAACTAAATTTTCATGAAAAAATATTTCACTTTTCTTTTCAATAAAAATAGCCTTTGTATTATTTAAGAGCTCTATAATATTAACATTATAAATATCTTTAATTTCTTTTAATTTTTCAAATTCATCTCCACGATATAGAGAAATAAAAAATTTTTTTAATTCTTCTTTTTCATCTCCAAAGAAATAATTTATAAACTTATCTCCCTTTTCATTAGCATAAATCAATTTACCTTCAGAATTAAAAACTATTATAGGATTTGGTATATTTTCAATCAAAAGTAAAGTAAAATTACTAAAACCCTTCATTTTGTAATTTATTTAATCTTTCTTTTACATCTTTATTATCAGGTTCCTTCTCTATAATCTTCAAATAGATTTCTTTTGCTTTTTCATATTCATTTATTGCTTCATATAAAATACCAAGATGAAATAGAGCATCTATATTTTCTTTATCCATCTTTAATATCTTTTTTAAAATTTTCTCCGCCTCTTCATAATTATTAGTAAGTAAAAGCGTCTTTGCATGATCTAAAAGAGCATTGATATCTTCTTTCATCATATATTCCTAAATTTTTCTATGTTCTCTTTTTTACCAATAAGTACAAGAAGATCTCCTTTTAAAATCTCCTCTTCGCCTCCAGGTGCCACTATGAGTTCTTCTTCAATAGAAGTTTTGCCATTCTCTTTTACAACAGGTTTATTCCTTTTTATTGCTAATATATGAACACCATAATCTGTTTTAAGTTTTGTTTCTTTTATTTTTTTATTTTCCATAAATTTAGGAGCAATCCTTTCAAGTATTTTATACTCTTCAGAAAGATTTATAATTTCAAATATGTAAGGTGACACTATACTTTGAGCAACACGATAAGCCATTTCCTGTTCAGGAAAAATAACTCTATCAACTCCGATTTTCTGCAAAATTCTTTTGTGAAGTTCGCTTCCTGCTTTTGCCATAACTTTTTTTACCCCTTTTTCCTTCAATATCATACATGCTAAAATGCTTGCTTCTATTTCATTCGTTATACAAACAACTGCTGTATCAGCATCTTCAATTCCAATAGAGCTTAAAACCTTTTCATTTGTTACATCCATTGCATAAACCTTTGTTACAAATTCTTCAACCTCACTTATCTTTGCTTCATCTTTATCTATTGCAATTACTTCCACACCTTTTTCACTTAAAGCTTTTGCCAAAGCACTTCCAAATCTTCCAAGTCCTATAATAAAAATTGCCATTTTAAGTTATAATTATAATATATTTTTAAAAATATTTCAATCTTCATTTTAAAAGGAGCATAGCATCTCCATAACTTAAAAATCTATAATTTTCCTTAATTGCGATTTCATATAATTTAAGGATTTTCTCCCTTCCTCCAAAAGCACAAACCAAAATAAGATTTGTTGATTTTGGTAAATGAAAATTTGTTATTAGGGAATGAGTAAGATTGAATTTAAAACCTGGATAAATGAATAAATTTGTAAATCCCTTCTCTTTTTTTTCTAAAGCATATGTCTCAAGTGCCCTTACACATGTTGTTCCACATACAAAAATCCTTTTTCTTTCCTTTTTAGTCCTTTCAATTTCATATATTGTTTCTTCGGGAATTTCATAATATTCTTCTTCCATCTTATGATTTCTTATATCCTTTACTTTTAATGGAACAAATGTTCCTTTACCAACTTTCAAATTGATATATCTTATTTTTACTCCTTTATCTTCAATTTCTTTTAAAAGTTCTTCTGTGAAATGTAAGGAAGCAGTTGGGGCTGCAATTGAACCCTCTTCTTTTGCAAATACACTTTGATAGTAAATTTTATCAATTTCTTCTGGTTTTCTTTTTATATAAGGAGGCAAGGGAATATTTCCTTTCTCTCTAATTAAATCTTCACATTTTCCATTCTCAATTTCAAAAATAAATTCATTTTTTTCTTTATAACATCTTAATATGTATTGACCTATGTAAATTTTTTTTCCAAAAGGATTTTTTCCTTTAACAAAGCCCTTAAATTTATTTTCACCTATTTTTTCAAGGAAAAATATTTCTAACTTCCCACCAGTTTCCTTTTTTGCAAAAATCTTTGCAGGAATAACCTTAGTATTATTTAAAATAAGAAGGTCTCCCTTTTTAAAATAACTCACAATAAATTTAAATTTTGTATGCGCAATACTGTCAGAATTAATGTCATAAACAAGCAATCTCGCCTCATCTCTTTTTAATAAAGGATACTGAGCAATTAAAGCTTTTGGAAGATAATAATCATAAGATTCTATGGAAAAAATTATTTCCTTCTTTTTATTATAAATCTTTCTGAAGGTTTCCCCTTCTTCCTTGTCTTCTTTCCTTTTGTATACCATCCCCAAGGACTTTTTGGAATCTTACCTTTTGTTCTACCTTCTCCTCCTCCGTGTGGATGATCACATGGATTCATTGCAGTTCCTCTTACATGAGGTCTTTTACCCATCCATCTTTTTCTTCCTGCTTTACCTATTATAACGAGTTCATTATCAGGGTTGCTTACTCTTCCAATTGTGGCTTTACATTTTAAATTTATTAGTCTTATTTCTCCTGATGGAAGCTGCACATGAGCATAATTACCTTCTTTTGAAAGTATAATAGCAGCACTTCCTGCTGATCTAACAAGTTTTCCACCTCCTCCTGGTATAAGTTCTATATTATGAATTTCTATTCCCTCTGGTATATCTGAAAGAGGCAAAGCATTTCCCGGTTTTAAAGGTGCTTGTGGACCTGATATAACTTCATCACCTACTTTAAGACCATCAGGTGCAATTATATATCTTTTTTCACCATCCTTATATTGTAAAAGTGCTATCCAAGCAGTCCTATTTGGATCGTATTCTATACTTAAAACCTTTGCAGGAATTCCGTCCTTATCCCTTTTAAAATCTATAATTCTATATAATCTTTTATGTCCCCCGCCTCTAAATCTTACTGTTATTCTTCCTTGATTATTCCTTCCACCTGTTTTTTTCAAAGGCACCAAAAGGGATTTTTCAGGTTCCTTTTTTGTAAGCTCGGAAAAATCAAGGGTTGTCATAAACCTTCTTGAAGGTGTATAAGGTTTATATTTTTTTATTCCCATTTTTATGCTCCTTCAAAAATTCTTATTCTATCCCCTTCTTTTAATTTAACATATGCCTTTTTCCAAGACGAAGTATAACCATATCTCCTTGTTCTAACTCTTCTTCTTTTCGGCTTCATATTTACTATCTTTACCTCCAAAACTTTCACCTTGAAAAGCTCCTCAATTGCTCTTTTTATCTCAGGTTTTGTTGCATTTCTTGCTACTTTAAAAGCATATTGGTTATATTTATCCCTTAAATAAACACTTTTTTCTGTAATAATTGGTTCAATAATTATATCATGCGCACTTCTCATTTTTTATTCCCCTGAAATTCAATATAATCTTCAAGCCCTTTTTTTGTAAAAAGAATATATTCTGAGTCAAGAACTTCATAAGCATTCAAATCCTTACCCATCATTATCTTTATTTTTTCAATATTTCTTAAAGGTAAAACAACATCATTTGACATTTTGTGAGTTGCTATAAGAACCTTTTTTCCATAAACTCCAATTTTTTCTAAAAGTTTCACACCCTCCTTTGTTTTTCCATTTGGAAAAGAAAAATCTTCAATAACGAGTATTCTTCCTTCTTTAGCTCTATCTGAAAGTGCATGCTTTGTAGCAAGCCTTTTTGCCTTTTTGGGCATTTGATAATGATAATCCCTTGGTTTTGGTCCAAATACAACCCCTCCTTTTCTCCATATAGGCGACCTTATAGAACCATGTCTTGCTCTACCCGTATGTTTTTGAGGCCATGGTTTTCTTCCTCCACCACTTACTTCTCCCCTTGTTTTAGTGGAGGCAGTTCCTCTTCTTTGATTCGCAAGATACATTCTAACATATTCCCATAAAAGATGAACATTAGGAGAAAAGCCAAATATTTCCTCTTTTAAATCGATCTCTCCTATTTTTTCGCCTTCAGAATTAAAAAGAGGGGCCTTAATCCCCATTAAATTTTCCTCCTTTTTGCTTTTCTCACAATTACATAAGAACCAGAAGGACCGGGAACAGCTCCTTTAACAAGAAGAACTTCTCTTTCTTTATCTATTTTTACAATTTCAAGATTATGAATCGTTATTTTTTCATTTCCATAATGCCCTGCCATTCTTTTGCCCTTCCATACTCTTCCAGGGTCTGTCGTTTGCCCTATGGAACCAGGTCTTCTATGAAACATGGAACCATGAGAGGCGGGTCCTCCTTTAAAATCCCATCTTTTAACAACTCCAGCAAATCCTCTACCTTTTGTTTTTCCGATAACATCAACTTTTTCACCGAGTTTAAAAATTTTATCAATATCTATTTTTTCTCCAGGTTTAAATTTATCTATTTCATCAGTTTTTATTTCTTTTATAATTCTCGCAGGATAAATTTCCTTTTCACCGAAAATTTTTTTAAAAATTCCCAAAGTAGGTTTATTGAGTTTTTTTGCTTTTACATTTCCACAACAAAGTCTAACAGCATTATATTTATCCTTCTCCTCTTTTCTCGTATCAAGAATATAACATTCAGAAAAATCCAAAACTGTAACAGGAACAACATCACCTTTTTCATTAAAAATCCGCGTCATTCCCAATTTTTTTGCAATTATTCCTCCCATGTCAAACTACCTTTATAACAATATCTATTCCAGCCGGTATTTCAACTTTTGAGAGTTTATCAATTGTATCAGGCGTTGGATTTCTTATCTCTATAAGTCTTTTATGCACTTTCAATTCAAATTGCTCTCTCGATCTTTTATCAATATGTGGTGAACGAATAACTGTAATAAGGGTTCTTTTTGTAGGAAGAGGAATTGGTCCTGAAACAAGGGCACCTGTAGTTTTTGCAGTTAATGCAATCCTTTTCGCAGACTTATCTAAAAGTCGCGGGTCAAAAGATTGTAATTTTATCCTTATTTTTTGTTCCATTATTCTATTATTTCTGTAACTATACCTGCACCCACTGTCCTACCACCTTCTCTTATTGCAAACCTCAATTCCTTTTCAAGTGCTACAGGATACATAAGCTCAACTTCAATAGTAACATGGTCACCTGGCATAACCATCTCTCTTCCTTCCGGAAGTTTTATTGTTCCTGTAACATCGGTTGTTCTAAAATAGAATTGTGGTCTATAACCTGTAAAGAAGGGAGTATGTCTTCCACCTTCCTCCTTTGTTAAAATATACACTTCTGCCTTAAATCTTGTATGAGGTGTAATAGAACCAACTGCTGCAACAACCATTCCCCTTTCTACTTCATCTTTCCCTATTCCTCTTAAAAGAAGTCCCACATTATCACCTGCAATTGCCTCATCAAGTGTTTTTCTAAACATTTCAATACTCGTTACAACAGTTCTGCGAGTTGGTCCAAAACCAACTATTTCTACTTCTTGTCCCGGTGTAATTCTTCCTCTTTCAACTCTACCGGTAGCAACTGTTCCTCTTCCTGTAATTGAGAATATATCTTCTATTGCAAGAAGAAAAGGTTTGTCAATCTCTCTTTTGGGTTCAGGAATGAATGAATCCATAGCATCAAGAAGCTGCCATATTGGACCACAGTTAGGGCATTCCCTTTTGCCACATCCACATTGTAAAGCCTTTAAGGCACTTCCTCTTATAATTGGAGTTTCATCTCCTGGAAATTCATACTTATTAAGTAGATCCCTTACTTCCATTTCAACAAGATCAATAAGTTCCGGATCATCAACCGCATCAGTTTTGTTTATAAAAACAATTATATATGGAACATTAACCTGCCTTGCAAGAAGCGTATGTTCCCTTGTTTGTGGCATAACACTGTCAGTAGCAGCAACTACGAGAATAGAACCATCCATTTGAGCAGCACCTGTAATCATATTTTTTACATAATCATGATGTCCCGGACAATCTATATGGGCATAATGTCTTTTTTCAGTCTCATACTCAATATGAGCAAGGTTCACGGTCAATATCTTTGTCTCATCCCTTCTAAAAAGTTTTGCATCTGCTTTTGCAACTTCATCATAGGATTTTTCTTGAGCAAGTCCCTTTGTTGCAAGAACTTTTGTCATAGCAGCAGTAAGAGTTGTCTTACCATGATCAATATGTCCTATTGTCCCCACATTAACATGGGGTTTTGTCCTTTCAAATTTCTGCTTTGACATTTTTGCACCTCCTTAAAAAATCATTATTTTTTTCTTAACTTCTTCAGGGACAGGGGCAAAATGCGAAATTTCCATCCAGAAATTGCCCCTTCCCTGCGTTAAGGACCTTAAAATTGTAGCGTATCCAAAAATTTCTCTTAAAGAAATTTCAGCAGAAATTCTTTGAAGAGAATCAGTGATCCTTGTAATTTTTTTCAGAGAAGCATTTCTTGTGCCAAGATCACTAACAACATTACCAACGAATTCAGTAGGAACAGTAATTTCAACCTTTACAATTGGTTCAAGTAAAATAGGATTTGCATTTAAAAGTGCATTCCTTAATGCCTCCTGAACTGCATTACCAAGCCCTAAGGGGGTTACATTTTCACCTTTTGAAATTTTCTTGAATTCAATTCTTATGTCAATTACCGGGTATCCTGCAATTGGACCAAATAATAAAACAGTATTTATTGCATTTGTTATGATTTCTTTAAATTCAATTGGAGTTGAATCAGGAATATTAATATAAATACCCTTTTGGGGATTAGGAAAAATGGAAAGTAAAACTTCTCCAAAATGATGGATTTCTCCAACCTTTTTTGAAAATTTTGAATATCCTTCTGAAGGAATTGAAATTGTTTCTCTATAAGCAACCTGTGGTCTTCCTGCTTTAAATTCTACATTGAATTCCCTTTTTATCCTTTCAAGTATCACTTCAAGTTGGAGTTCCCCTATCCCACTCAATACAAATTGTCCGGATTCCTCATCTTTTTTTACTCTAAAAGTAGGGTCTTCTTCAAAAACAAAATTAAGTGCTTCTTCAAGCTTTGGTAAATCGGAAATTTTTTTAGGTTCTACTGCAATTGAAACAAGAGGTGAAGGAAAAAGCATTTCTTCATAAATAATAGGGTTTTGAGGATCACATAAAGTATCACCTGTCTTTACAAGTTTTGCTCCAACAATTCCAACTATTTCACCTGCTGATGCTTCTTCCAGTGCATTCCTTTTATTTGCATGAAGAAGATATAACCTTTGCACTCTAAAAACTTCGTTTGTTCTTGGATTTAGTATTTTCTCACCTTGTTTTATTTTTCCGGAATAAATTCTAACATAAAGCAATTTACCAACCTTTTTATCCATTTGAATTTTAAAAACCACTCCACTAAAAGGTTCTTCATCAAGAGGTTTTCTTTCGGATATTTCTTTTGAAATAGGGTTTTTACCAACCATATTACTTCTATCTAATGGAGAGGGCAAATAAAAGCATATTGCATCTATAAGTGGCTGTATCCCTTTATTTTTAAGAGCAGAACCAATAAAAACAGGAACTATCTTATTTTTAATAACTCCTTTTCTTATGGCATTTCTAATATCTTCTACTTCAATCTTTTTATTCTCAATATAATATTCTGCAATTTTTTCATCAATTTCAGAAAGAGAAATAAAAATTTCCTCTCTCCATTTTTCTATTTCTTCCACTTCTTTTATTTCTTCTTCTCTATATTTTTCACCAAGTTCATCTATATCCCATATAAGTTTTTTACAAGTAATTAAATCAATTACTCCTTTAAATTCATTCTCCATTCCAACCGGCAATTGCATTAAAACTGCATTCACATTAAATTTTTCCCTTATTTCCCTCAATACTCTGAAAGGATCTGCACCAACTCTATCCATTTTATTTATAAATGCTATTCTGGGGACATGGAATTTATCAGCCTGTCTCCATATAGTTTCGGACTGTGGCTCAACCCCTCCTACTCCACAAAAAAGAATAACAAGTCCATCAAGGATTCTTAAAGATCTTTCAACTTCTACTGTGAAATCTACATGACCAGGTGTATCTATTATATTTATCCTGTAATCCTTCCAAAAACAAGTAGTGGCTGCTGACCATATAGTTATTCCTCTCTTTTTTTCTTCTTCAAGATAGTCCATTGTAGCAGTTCCTTCATCGACTTCTCCAATCCTATGAATTTTTCCTGTATAATAAAGTATTCTTTCTGTGGTCGTTGTTTTTCCGGCATCTATATGAGCAGCAAAACCTATATTTCTTATTTTACTTTTATCCATAATCACCATCTAAAATGGGCAAATGCTCTATTTGCTTCTGCCATTTTATGAACAGTTTCCTTTATCTTAATTGATCTTCCTTCATTCCTTGCTGCATCTATAAGTTCCTTCGCTAATCTTTCTATCATGCTTTTTTCACTTCTTTCTCTTGCTGCTTTTATTATCCATTTTATAGCTAAGGAAATCTGCCTTACCGGAGGAACCTCAACAGGAACTTGATAAGTAGCACCTCCAACCCTTCTCGGTCTTACCTCAAGAATTGGTTTCACATTTTCAATTGCCTTTTCAAAAACCTTTATTCCGTCTTCACCAGTTTCCTCTTTTATTTTATCAAGTGCTTTATAAAATATTTTCATTGCGAGACTCTTTTTTCCATCCCACATAAGGTTATTTATAAATTTCATAGCAAGAACTGAACCATATTTTGGATCAGGTAAAATTTCTCTTATAGGTGCCCTTCTTCTTCTCATTTTTCCTCCTATTTATTTTTTAGGCATTTTTGTTCCATATTTACTTCTACTCTGCTTTCTTCCCTCAACACCCGCACAATCATACTTACCTCTTATTATATGATATTTAACACCTGGCAAATCCTTAACCCTTCCACCTCTAACAAGAACAACTGAATGTTCTTGAAGATTATGTCCTTCTCCAGGAATATAAGCGATAATTTCTTTACCATTTGAAAGCCTTACTTTTGCTACTTTCCTTAAAGCGGAATTTGGTTTTTTTGGTGTAGTAGTATAAACTCTGATACATACTCCTCTTTTTTGAGGACAACCCTCAAGTGCAGGAGACCTTGATTTTTTCTTTTTAGGTTTTCTCCCTTTTCTTACAAGTTGATTAATAGTCACCATTTTCCCACCTCTTTAATTTTCAATTTTTAAACTTAATTTTTATTCTAAAATATTTGAAGTTTTAAATTTTAATGTATTTTTCATAAATTTGTCAAACTTGACATTAAATTCTTTTTTCCTTTATATTTATAAACTTACTATTCAATAAACTGCGGGGTGGAGCAGCCTGGTAGCTCGTGGGGCTCATAACCCCAAGGTCGCGGGTTCAAATCCCGCCCCCGCTATTTTAATTTTTTTTAAAATGGCAATAGAAACTGTAAACGATGAAAATTTTGAAGAGAAAATATTAAAATCGGAATTGCCTGTAATTATAGATTTATGGGCAGAATGGTGTCATCCATGCAAAATGATAGAACCCCATTTAAAAGAACTTTCTGAAAAATACCACGATAAAATAAAATTCTATAAATTGAATGTTGATGAGAATCCAAAAACTCCTTCAAAATTTTCTGTCATGAGTATCCCTACATTGATCTTCTTTAAGGAAGGAAAGGAAGTAGGAAGAATAATAGGTGCTGTTCCTAAAAATCATCTTGAAGAAAAAATAAAAGAATTCTTCGGAATTTGAATCTTGAATATAGAAAAAGAAATAGAAATTTTATCAAATTTACTTAGAATAGAAATAAAAGATAAAAAAAAATATGTGGAACACATTGAAAAAATGCTCAATTTTTTTAAAATTCTTGATGAAATTGATTTTAAAAATTATGAACCTTTTATACATTCTGGATTTAACAAATTGAATTTGAGAGAAGATAAAGCTTTAGAATTTGAAGATAGAGATAAAATAATAAAAAATTTTCCTGATAAAATAGGAGATTTCTTAAAAGCATTTTCACCAATAAAAGAAATAAAGAAAAAGTGAAAGAAATAGATTTTTCAATAGATTTTCTAATTCAAAAATATAAAAATCATGAGATTCTTCCAAGTGAAGTAATTGAAATATTCTTAAAAAGAATTAAGGAAAAAGATAAAGAAATAAATTCTTTTATAACTCTTCTTGAAGAAAAGAGCTTTGAAAGAGCAAAAGAATTAGATAAAAAAATTAAAAATAAGGAAAATATGGGAAAACTTTTTGGTATACCTATAGGAGTAAAGGATAATATACTTGTAAAAGATGCACCATTAACTTGTGCTTCAAAAATCCTTAAAGGTTATATTGCCACTTATAATGCGACCGCTATTGAAAAAATTTTAAAAGAGGATGCAATAATAATAGGTAAAACAAATATGGATGAATTTGCTATGGGTTCAAGCAACGAATATTCTCATTTTGGTCCTGTTCAAAATCCCTTTAAAAAAGGATATGTTCCAGGTGGTTCTTCAGGTGGTTCTGCAGCAGCAGTAGCTGCTAACTTTTGCACTTGTGCTCTTGGCTCAGATACAGGTGGTTCTGTAAGGCAACCTGCAAGTTTTTGTAATGTTGTCGGATTTAAACCCACTTATGGAAGGGTATCAAGATTTGGTCTTGTTGCATTTGCATCTTCTTGCGATCAAATAGGACCAATTACAAAAAATGTAAAGGATGCATGGACACTTTTTAAAATAATAGCAGGTTATGACCAAAAAGATAAAACAACAATAGATTTTCCCTTAGAAGAAATACCTACTGAAAAAATTTCCTTTAAAATAGGATATCCAGAAAATTATTTAAAGGAAGGAGTTGATGATGAAATAAATGAAAGGATTTTAGAAGTTTTGAAAGAATTTACAAAGATTAAAAATTACAAGTTAAAAAATATTGAAATAAAATCCTTTAAAATTGTGATTCCAGTATATCATATTATAACAAGTGCAGAAGCATCTTCAAATCTTGCAAGATTTGATGGAATAAGGTATGGATTTAGAGAAAAGGGAAATGACCTTGATGAAACTTATAAAAAAACAAGGGGGAATGGATTTGGAGAAGAAGTTTTAAGAAGGATAATAATGGGTGCCTTTGTTTTAAGAAGTGGATATTATGAAGAATATTATTTAAAGGCACAAAAGGCAAGAACTTTAATACTTGAAGAATTCATGGAGAAATTTAAAGAAGTTGATTTTATAATTACACCAACCTCACCATTTCCACCATTTAAAATAGGGGAAAAAATAAAAGACCCTTTAAAACTTTATCTTGCTGATATTTTTACAGTTTCTGCAAATTTAATAGGTGCTCCAGCAATTTCTATACCTTGTGGTAAAAATAAAGAAAATTTACCAATAGGGCTTCAAATTATGGCAAAACCCTTAGATGAACCAAGATTATTTAAATTTTCTCTTGAAATTGAAGAATTTATAAAAGAAAAATATGGAAGCTAAAATAGGACTTGAAATTCATGTAGAATTAAAAACAAAAAGTAAAATGTTTTGCTCTTGTAAAAATGAATATGGAGGGGAACCAAATACAAGAATATGTCCAATATGTATTGGAGAGCCTGGAACTCTTCCTTCTCCAAATAAAGAAGTCATTGAAAAAGCTTTAAAACTTGCACTTTCATTAAATTCAAAGATAAATAAATTTTCTATATTCACAAGAAAAAATTATTTTTATCCTGATCTTCCAAAGGGATACCAAATAACTCAATATGGAATAAGTATTGCAGAAGGAGGTTTTGTTGAAATAAATGCGAAAAAAATATTCATTGAAAGAATAAATATTGAGGAAGAAACAGCAAAATCAATTTATACTGAAAGTGGAGAAGTTCTTTTAGATTTTAATAGATGCGGAATACCTTTACTTGAAATAGTTACAGAGCCAATTATAAATTCACCAAATGAAGCAGTTATTTTTTTAAAGGAATTAAGAAAAATAATAAGATATATTGATATTTCGGATTGTGATATGGAAAAGGGAATGTATAGAGTTGATTCAAATATTTCAATCCAGGGAAATGAAAGGGTTGAGATAAAAAATTTGAATTCTTTAAAAGCTGTTTATGAAGCATTAAGTTATGAAATAGAAAGACAGAAAAAACTTCTTCAAGAAGGTAAAAAAATTGAAAGAGAAACAAGATTATGGGACGAATTTAAAAAAGAAACAAGATCTACAAGAATTAAAGAGGAAGAATTTGATTATAGATATTTTCCAGAACCGGATTTACCCCCTCTTTTAATAGATGAAAAGATTATTGAAGAGTTAAAAAATAATTTGCCCGAACTTCCAAATAGTAAAAAAAATAGATTTATAAAAGAATATTCTTTAAAGGAAAAAGAAGCAGAAATACTTGTTTCAGAAATTGAACTTTCAGAATTTTTTGAAGAAACATTAAAGGAATATAATAATCCAAGAGAAGTTGCAAATTGGATTATAACAGAAATACTTGCTTATACAGAACCCGAAAATATAAAAAAACTTAAAATTTTACCTTTTGAACTTGCGATTCTTATAAAAAATGTATGTGAAGAAAAATTTCCAAGAAATATTGGAAAAGAAATTCTAAAAAGAAAAATAAATGAGAATATAAATATTTTAGATTTGATAGAAGAGGAAAAGAAAAAAATTTTAAAAGAGGAACCACTTCTTGAAAAAATAATAAAAGAAGTTTTGAATAAAAATAAAGAGGTTGTTTTAAAATATAAAAGTGGAAAAGAAGGAGCGATAGGGTTTTTGATAGGTGAAGTAATGAAAAATTTGAAAGGGAAAGGAAATCCAAAGGAAATAAGGGAAAAAATTTTAAAAATTATTAAGGATTACTAATCTTTTTCTTTTCTAATTTTTCCCTTATTGGTCTTAAAAATTCTTCTTCGGTTATAAAGGGATTTACTCTTAATGCCTTTTCAATTATTTTCCTCCTCTCTTCTTCTGTCTGAGCCATCAAATATTTTTTTCTCAATTTAACAATTTTTTCCCTTCTTTTTCTTCTTCTTTTAAGCTCGGTAACATGCAATCTTCCCTTTGGCATTTTCCCTCCTATTTAAAAATTAAAGTAGCATAACTTACTATTGAATCTGTAAAACTCTCATAATATTTTTTATAATCAACAATTTCACCCTTTTTTGCACCGAGAAGTTTAAGAAGTTCAATAAAAAGAAAATTTGTATAAACACCATCAATTTTTGTAAAATTTTTATTTTTTTCAATAAAATCAAAGGCATTTTCATTTTCAAAATTTTTTAAATATTCAATATATTTAAGGTCAATTTCAGTTGTATCAAAAGAATTTTCATCCCCAAATTTTTTACCAACATGACTTAGATCAACACTTGATATTAAAAATATATCTTCTTTAAATAAATTGAGGGATTCAAAAATTACATTTGCTATTTTTTTCAAATTCTCTTTTTCGCTTTTTGAAACAAGAGATGGAACTATATAAAAATTTTCTTTTATAAGTGAAAGAAAAATTATTGGAAATTCAACTGAGTGCTCATTTTTAAAGGCAATAATATCTTTAAAAATATCAAATTCAAATTTATTTTTAAAATTTTTAATAATTTCTTCCTTTACTTCTATTATTTTGTCTAAAAATTTGTAATTCTTTGGAAAAACGGAGAAAACATTTTCTGAATAAAAATGAGGAACACCGAGGATTAAAAATATTTTTTTATCCAAATTTTTTAAATATGAATAGGATTTTAAATAAGTATCAAATGCAACATTTATATCAATATGCGGAACCATCATTCCTTTTATATCAGAAGATTTAAATTCATTTTTTTCAATCTCTTTTTTTATTTTTTCAAAATCAAAACTAAATTTTATTTCTTTAAAGGGAATTTCCATCATTTTAATTTTTTCTTCTTCAATCTTTTTTAAAAAATTTTCATTTAAAAATATACAATTTTTATCCATTTCATTAATAAAATTTATGATTTCAAAATCAGAAAGTATTATACCTGTATTTCTCAAAAATTTTGACTTTATATCTTCTATTTTTTCCTCACCATCAATCATTGAAAAAAGTAAAAAAGATTCTCTATTCAATATCATTTCTTTTGAAATACCAAGCGGATCTTTTATCAAAAACTTATTTTCAAAAGGAATTATTTCTAAATTTCTTATTTTAAAGGGCACTTTCTAAGAAATGGGCCATGGAGGATTCGAACCTCCGACCCCCGGATTAAAAATCCGGTGCTCTGCCACCTGAGCTAATGGCCCAAAATAAAGTTTATTATTATAAAGAAAATTTAAATGGAAATCAAATTAACTTGACAATTTTAAAATTTTCTTGTATTTTTTAGAAAAACTTTTTGAGGTGGAAAAATGAGGATTGATAAGTTTACTGAAGGTGCAAAAGAGGCAATTGCAAAAGCACAAGAACTTTTAATTAAACTTAAAAATTCTCAACTTGATGTTGAGCATTTATTTTATTCTCTTTTAGATGAGAATAGTGTTGTTTCAGAAATTTTTAAAAAATTATCTATTCCCATTTATATAGTTAGAGAGAGAATTTTAAAAAATTTAAAAAATTTACCATCCTTTGAAAAAGGGAGTTTTTCACCTTTGCAAATTTATATAACACCAAGACTACAAAGAGTATTTGAAATTGCTGAAGAAGAAGCAAAAAGGTTAAACGATGAGTATATTGCTCAGGAACACTTTTTCCTTGCAATGAGTGAAATTCCTGATGGTGAAACAGGAAAAATTTTTAGAGATTACAATATTGATAAGGAAAAGATTTATAGAGCACTTTATGAAATAAGGGGAACACAAAAGGTTTCTGACCCATCTGCAGAGGCAAAATATAAAGCACTTGAAAAGTATACAACTGATTTAACAAAACTTGCAAAAGAGGGAAAAATTGACCCTGTTATTGGAAGAGAAGAAGAAATGACAAGAGTGATGCAAATACTTTTAAGAAAAACAAAAAACAATCCTGTTTTAATAGGTGAACCGGGTGTTGGTAAAACTGCAATTGTTTATGGAATAGCACAAAAGATAATATCTGGCATTGTTCCTGATGCCTTAAAAAATAAAAGAATTCTTGCACTTGATATGGGAGCGCTTGTTGCAGGTAGTAAATTTAGGGGAGAATTTGAGGAAAGATTAAAAATTGTTATAGAAGAAGTTAAAAGAAAAAAGGATGAAATAATACTATTTATTGATGAGATTCATACGCTTGTAGGAGCAGGTGCTGCTGAAGGTGCAATTGATGCTGCAAATTTATTAAAACCATCACTTGCTTCTGGAGAAATAAGGGTTATAGGAGCAACAACACTTGATGAATACAGAAAATATATTGAAAAAGATGGTGCTCTTGAAAGGAGATTTCAACCTGTTTATGTAAGGGAACCAACCATAGAGGAAACAATTGAAATATTAAAGGGATTAAAATCAAGATATGAAAATTTTCATAAAGTAAAGATAAAAGAGAATGCTCTAATTGCGAGTGCAAAACTTTCTGCAAAATATCTTTCTGGAAGAAAACTTCCTGATAAGGCAATAGACCTTCTTGATGAAGCATGCAGTTATACAAAAATGAAATTTTCTGAAATGCCTGAAGATTTAAAATCTTTAAAAAAAGAAATTGAAAAACTTGAGGAAGAAGGAAAAATAAGTATTGAATATGGAAATGAAACAAGAGCAAAGGAAATAAAGGAAAAATTGGAACATTATAAAAAAATATTTGAAGAAAGGAAAAGGGAATGGGAAAAAAGTGTAAAAATTGATGATGTTGTTGATGAAAATGATATTGCTTTAGTTGTTTCAAAACAGACGGGCATACCTGCTATTAATTTACTTGAAGATGAAGCAAAAAAACTTTTAAGAATTGAAGAAGAACTTAAAAAGAAAGTAATAGGGCAGGATAAGGCAATTGAAGCAATTGCAAATGCAATAAGGAGAACAAGAAGCGGAATAAGTGCCTATGAAAAACCTATTGGTGTATTTTTATTCTTAGGACCAACAGGCGTTGGTAAAACTCATCTTGCTAAAAAACTTGCAGAATTTCTCTTTAATGATGAAAATGCCCTTATAAGAATTGATATGTCTGAATATATGGAAAAACATGCAGTTTCCCGATTGATAGGCGCTCCTCCAGGATATGTAGGATATGAGGAAGGGGGAACACTTACAGAAGCAATTAGGAGAAGACCATACCAAGTAATTCTTTTTGATGAAATAGAAAAGGCACATCCTGAAGTTTTAAACATTTTATTACAGGTATTCGATGCAGGAAGATTGACTGATGCTCAAGGACACATTGTAGATTTCAGAAATACAATAATAATAATGACATCAAACATTGCAGGTGAAAAACTTATAAATGGAGAAAGAAGTTATGATGAAAGATATTTAATTGCAATGCAAGAAATAAGAGAATATTTTAAACCTGAATTCTTAAATAGAATTGATGAAATAATTCTTTTTAACCCATTGAAGGAGAAAGATATTTTAAAAATAATTGAACTTTTACTTGAACAAATTAAAGAAAATTTGAGAGAATTAGGCATTAATATTGAAATTAGTGACTCAGCAAAATTATTTATTTTACAGAGAGGATATGATCCAAATTATGGTGCAAGACCTTTAAAAAGAACCATATCAAGGTATATTGAAAATGAAATAGCAAAAATGATAATAGAGGGAAAAGTTAAAAAAGGTAATAAGATAAAGATTGATGAAAAGAACGGAATTTTGAATTTTGAAGTAGTTTAAATTGTATCTTTTTCCATAAGTTTTTTAATTCTTTCTATTCCATTTATTTTGTATATTATATTCACAACAGGCTCTGGTAAAAATTCTTGCCAATTTTTGTCCTTAACCATTAATTCCCTTATTTTTCTTCCTATATATTCTTCTCTTTTTAAAAATGGAATCCCTCTTACTTCAAACCCTTCCTTTTCACATAAAATTTTAATTAAAGAATGGTTTGAAAATATCACATCAAAGGGTGGTGTAAAGGATTTTAAATTTGAAAGCCATGGAAAATTATTTTCAATATTTAAAATTGGAATTATAATAATTTTATCAATATAATTTTTTAATGATTCCCTTATCATCCATATCCTTTCACCTGCTGTAAATGGGTCATCTAATGTAAAATTATTTTGTGCTGCCATAACTGCAATGATAATTTCTTCAAAATCTTTTAAAATATATTCAACTGCATGTAAATGACCCTTATGAAAGGGTTGGAATCTTCCAGGATACAATGCCCTTTTCATCCTGTTTTTTTAGCCTCTTCTATCATTTTTAAAAATTCTTCTTCATTTATCATTTTAATCCCGAGTTCTTTTGCCTTTTGAAGTTTTGAACCAGGTTCTTCACCAACAACAAGGTAATCAACCTTTTTACTTACAGAACTTGCTGCCCTTCCACCAAAATCTTCAACAATTTTTTGTGCCTCCTCCCTTGTAAAACTTTTTAATGCTCCTGTAAATACAAATGTTTTACCATAAAAGGGGTTTTCTTTTGATACCTTTAATTCCTCAAATTTAATCCCGGCAGAGAGAAGCCTTTCAATAACTCTCTTATTTCTTTCCTCCCTGAAAAATTTAACAATAGAATTTGCCATCTCAGGTCCTATCCCTTCAATTTTTAAAAGTTCAATTTCTTTTACATTAAAAAGTTTATCAATTGAGCCAAAATTTTTTGCAAGCAATTTTGCTCCATGTTCCCCCACTAACGGAATACCAAGTGCATATAAAAAACGTGCGAGTGTTGTATTTTTACTTTTTTCAATTGCATTAACTATATTTTCTGCTGATTTTTCAGCCATTCTTTCAAGTGCTGCCCATTGATGTTTTTTAATATAATATATATCAGGAATTTCTTTAACAAGACCTCTATCAACAATTTGTTCTATTAATTTTGTTCCAAGCCCATCTATATCCATTGCTCTTTTTGAAGCAAAATGTTTAATTGCTCCTTTTAATTTTGCTGGACATGAAAGATTTATACATTTAAGATAAGCACCCTCTTTAAAAACATCTCCGCTACATATAGGACATTTTGATGGCGGAATAATTTTTTTCTCATCCCCTTGCCTTTTTTCTTTAATAACTTTAACCACCTCAGGAATAACTTCACCTGCTCTTCTCAAATAAACCCAATCACCTATCCTTACATCCATTCTCTCTATTTCATCAAAATTGTGAAGCGTTGCTCTTTGAACAACAACTCCTCCAACAGGTGTTGGGTCAAAAACTGCAACAGGAGTAATTATTCCTGTTCTACCTACTTGGAATATAACTTCTTTTATTTTTGTTGTAACTTCAGGAGCAGGATATTTACCTGCAATTGCCCATCTTGGTGCCCTTATTGTTTTCCCGAGTTTTTTCTGCATTTCAAGAGAATTAACCTTTATCACTATTCCATCTATATCATATGGAAGTTCATCTCTTTTTTCTCTAAATTCTTTGTAATATTCTATAACTTCATTTATATTTTTACAAAGCTTTATATAAGGATTTACTTTAAAACCAAAAGATTTTAAAGCAGAAAGAACCTCCCATTGGGTTTTAAATTCAATTCCTTCACAATATCCAATTCCCCAGGCAAAAAAATCAAGTTTTCTTTTTCTTGTTATGTTTGGGTCAAGTTGTCTTAGAGAACCTGCTGCTGCATTTCTCGGATTTGCAAAAAGAGGTTCTCCTGTTTTTATTCTTTCTTTATTAAGTTCCTCAAAATCTTTTTTATTCATATAAACTTCGCCTCTTATATCAACTCTCTCAGGAATTTCATACTCTTTATTCTCAATTAAATAAAGGGGAATTGTTTTAATTGTTTTTACATTAAGTGTAACATCCTCACCTACATTACCATCTCCTCTTGTTCCTGCTCCTTTTAATACCCCTTTTTCATAAACTATTTCTGTTGAGAGTCCATCTATTTTTGGCTCGGCAGTATATTCAATATCCATCTTTTCTGGCAAATTAAGAAATCTTTTTATTCTTTTATCAAACTCAATTATTTCTTCTTCATTTCTTGCATCCTGCAAGGAAAGCATCTCCTCTTTATGATAAAAAGGTTTAAATTCCTTTTGAGGGGGGGCACCAACCCTTTGTGTAGGAGAAGAGGGGCTCTTAAATTCTGGAAATTTTTCTTCAAGTTCAACAAGTTCTTTAAAAAGTTTATCATATTCTTCATCTGAGATGACAGGATCATTCAAAACATAATACCTATAATTGTGATAATTTATTTCTTTTCTTAATTCTTCAATTCTTTTTTTTGCTTCTTCCCTCTCCATTTTATCCCCCTTTAAAAATTATTTTCAGAATAAGCAACACCCACATTATTTTTTCCACTTTCTTTGACCTTAAACATAATTTTATCAGCAAGTGTTAAAAGTTTATCTGGATTTTTTGTTGAAGTCGGAAATGTAGCAACTCCAAAGCTTGCAGTTATAAAAAATTTATGAGATGAAACTTGAAAACTGCTTGTCTCAAAATTTTCCTTAACCATTATTGCTATAGCTCTACCCTCTTCTAAACTCACATTTGGAAGTAAAATAGTAAACTCATCTCCTCCGTATCTTGTAAGGACTGCTCCGGGAAAATTTTCAAATAAAAGATTTAGTCTTTTTCCAACTTCTTTAAGGGTTTTACCCCCTATGATATGGCCATAAAGTTCATTTATTTCTTTAAAATTATCAAGGTCAAGAAATATGCATGTTATAGGATGAAATTTTTCATCAGAAACATATTTTTTCATCATTAAATGAAAATATCTTGAATTTGAAAGCTCTGTTAAATCATCTTTTATAAGGAGTTCCTGAACTTTTTCATTAAAAGTTATACTCTGATAAACTATTTCAATCAAAGGGATATAATCAAGAATTTTATTATCTATCTCATTTTTTATTATTCCCAAAATAGCATCTTCCTTTTTAAAAGAAAAAAGTTTTTTAGTAAAACAGTTAATAAAATTTATCTCATCTTCTGATTTAAAGGAAATAGGTAAATCAACTTTACCTTTTTTCTCCCATAAAAGAATTTTATCCTTTGATTTCCTATAAATAAATACTCCGGAAGCACCCCCTTCTCTTATAATATGTTGCATTATTTCTCTTAAAAGATTTCTAACTCCTACATAATTACCCATTACCCTTGATAATTTTTCAATAAAATAACTATTTTCTTTCATAAACCAAAACCTCGTACACAAGTCTTAAAGGATGATTTTTAAAATAAAATTCCCCATCCTCTTTAATTTCAATTTCTTCAGGCACCTGCAAAATAAGTCCCCTTTCCTTATCTATTTCATCAAGTAAATCAGTACCAATTACTCTTATCTTTATACCTTTTAAGGGAAAATCAAAAAACCAGAATTCTTCAAGTGTATCCAAATAAAATTTAATTCTTTCAAAAATATCCTTTTCCTCACATTCAATATCCCAATCAGATGAATTTAATAAGAATGATAAAAAAGTTACTGAATCTATATATATTAAAGAATTAAGGGGATCCTTTCCCTGTGCAAGTAGATTTGCTATATTTATTGCAGGACCTGCTGCATCTATATCACCAAAACTATTATAATTTATAAAAATATCTTTATCAGGTTTTCCACCTGCAATACCTATTCCTATCCTAAAAAGTGCTTTTAAAGGTGGATAATTTTCAACAACATCTGGGAACCAATCTCTATATTTTGAATAATTATTTCTTATAAATTCAAGAGATTTCTTATACATATCCCTTGCACATAAAATTGCTTTTACAGGAACCTCCCCTGAAGGAAGAATTTCAATTTCCTTTTCAAAAAGTTTTGGAATCCTTAAATTTCTTCCTTTTGGAAGTGTTGCTTCTTCAAAGATATTTTCAAAAATTTCATTTGAATTTTTACAAAATAGGATTATACCGCCATCACCAAGATCCTTTAAGGGAAATCCTCCATATTTTTTAATTATTGAAAGCATCTCCTTATTAAATTCATTTTTTATATAAAATTCCTTCGCAGGGTCTTTTAATTTAAGTGACATAAATGTTGAACCTCTTATATCGTAAACAAGAACACAAATAATTTCTTTAAATTTTTGATAAAGATTTTGTGGAATTTCAAAGGGCAATGAAAATTTTAAATTTTCTAAATCTTTTAAGATATAATACTCACCCTTTGGTAATTTCTGAAAAGCTATCCAATAAGAAATATCCTTTAAGTTTTCATCATTAACTTCATAAGGCACTATTTTTACAAATTTGGTTAAAAGAGAAATAATAAGATTTGGTATAAGTAATTCTTCAAAGAAATAAGAAAGTTCTTTTTCAAATTCTACAAAATCCATTTCAAGTTTTATAAATCCTTTTTTTATAAAATCTTCAAGTAATTCATAATTCTTTTTTTCTTTTTTCTTATAAAGATAATATTCAAAAAATATACTTTCAAAATTTCTTTTAAATTTTATATCATCCTTTAAAATATTTTTTTTAACTTCTTCCCACTCTTTAATTAATATATAAAAAGAAGGTAAACCATAAGAAGGTTCTTTAAGGGCAATTTCTTTAAATTTTTCTTCATATTCTTTTTTAACTTTTTGAATAGCATTATAATCGCTTAAAATTATTCCAAAAGAACGAAGCCACTTTGCGCTTTTTTCTTTTATATAAGGCAAGAAAAGGTTTAATTTCTTCTTTGAAACTATCTCCTTTAATTCTTTTGAAAAATCTTCCAGTTCTATATTTAAACTTTCCCTTAAATCATCAATTAATTTTTTTTCCTGAATTTCTATATTTTTAAAAAATAAATCATTTTCTTTAGAAATTTTTATACTTTCGATATTTTTCTCAAATTTAATTCTATATTTTTCAGGAATTGTAAAACCGGTTAGATATTTTGAAATATTCTCTTTATCATTCATAATTATGTCTTTAAAATAAAAATCAACATAAAAAGTATGAAGTATCTTTAAGAGATCTAAAAATTTTTCGGGAATTTTCTCTGGTAAATTTTCTGCATTTAGAAGGTAAGAAATAAATTCCTTTAAAGATTTATCTTTGAAAATTGAAAGAATTTTCTCTTTATACTTTTTTATATCCTCTTCTTTAAATTTTAAATTTTTCAATTTAATTAGAAATAAAAAATAAACAAATTTTTCTTCTTCACTGATTCTATCACCTGAATTTATTAAATGTGTCAAAAAATCTTCAAAACTTTTTGATTCATAAGTTTCAATCACAAAAATCTTTGGTCTTTCATCACTTTCAAAAAAGAAACTTTTATTCTTAATTTTTTCAGAAATATATTTTTTAAAGAAATTTAACTCTTCTTCATTCCATAAATTTTCAAAATTTTTTATCTTTAAAGAAAAGGGGATTAAAGATTTTTCTAAGTAAGGGGTGAGCAATTTTACTTCGTAATCGGTGTTTTTTCCCTTATCATCCTTTCAAGTTCATCAGGGTCTCTTGAAAAAGAAAGAGCAGTTTCAAGTGTTATTTTCCTTTGCATATATAATTTATAAAGGGATTGATTCATAGTTTGCATACCATATTTCTGCCCTGCCTGCATTAATGAATAGATCTGGTGAGTCTTATTGTCTCTTATCATTGCTCTAACAGCAGGAGTAGCAACAAGAACCTCACAGGCTAAAACTCTTCCTCCACCAATCTTTGGAAGAAGTGCCTGTGTAATAATTCCTAAAAGAACAAAGGAAAGCTGTGTTCTTACCTGTTGCTGTTGGTGAGGAGGAAAAACATCTATAATCCTGTTTATTGCTTCAACTGCTGAATTTGTATGAAGTGTAGCAAGGGTAAGATGGCCTGTTTCAGAAATTATAAGGGCTGATTCAATTGTTTCAAGATCCCTCATCTCACCTATCATAACAACATCGGGATCCTGTCTCAAAGCATATTTTAAAGCCCTTGCAAAACTCTTTGTATCTGACTCAACTTGCCTTTGTGTTATATATGCCTTTTTATTCGCAAATAGATATTCTATTGGATCCTCAATTGTTAAAATATGGCATCTTCTTTCATTGTTTATCTTTTCAATTATTGAAGCAAGTGTTGTAGATTTACCATGACCTGTAGGACCTGTAACGAGGACAAGCCCTTTTGTTCTTGAAGCAAATTCTTCAACAACAGGAGGAAGACCAAGTTCTTCAAAATTCCTAATTTTATAAGGAATTGTTCTTATTGCTATACTTATTGAGCCTCTCTGTTTATAAGCATTTGCCCTGAAACGAGAAAGACCTGTTATACCAAAAGAGAAATCAACCTCCCATTCCTCCTCAAGTTTTTTCTTCTGCTCATCTGTCATAACAGAATAAACAAGTTGCTGTGCTTCTTCTTTTGTAAGAACATCATAATTTGATGGAACAAGCACACCATCTATTCTAAAAAGTGGAGGCGAACCTGCTGAAATATGAAGGTCAGTTGCCCCCCTATGAACCATCTCCTCTAATAACTGTTTCATTGTAACCGGCATATTAACCTCCTTTAAATTTTTAAAATTCTGTTGTTATCCTTAAAACCTCCTCAACAGTTGTTATACCTTTTTTAATTTTAATTATACCATCTTCTCTTAATGTATGCATACCTTCTTCTCTTGCCTTCTCTCTTATCTCATCTGAAGAAGCACCTCTTAAAATAAGTTCTCTTAAACTCGGTGTTATTGGCATAACCTCAAATATGCCTATTCTTCCTTTATAACCTGTTCTTCCACATTCTTGGCATCCCCTTCCTTTATAAAATTTCATATCCTTTAGAAATTCATCAGAAACTCCAAGTTCCTTTATTATTTTTTCATCATAGGAGGTTTCTTCAATACAATTTTTACATATTTTTCTAACAAGTCTTTGGGCCTGAATCAAAATCACACCAGAAGCAATTAAATAAGGTTTTATTCCAAGGTCAACAAGTCTATCAATTGTTGTTGGTGCATCATTTGTGTGAATTGTTGAAAAAACTAAATGCCCTGTTAAAGCTGCTCTTATTGCAATCTCTGCTGTTTCATGGTCTCTTATCTCACCAACAAGTATTACATCAGGAGATTGTCTTAAAAATGCTCTTAATGCCTCTGCAAAATCAAGACCAGCTTCTCTATTTACCTGAACCTGATTTATTCCCTCAATATTATACTCAACAGGGTCCTCAACTGTAATTATCTGTTTATCAGGAGTATTTATTGTAGATAAAGCAGAATATAAAGTTGTTGTCTTACCACTACCTGTTGGTCCTGTAACAAGGATTATCCCATAAGGTGAACGGATTGCCTTTTCAAACTTTTTAAGGTCCTCTTCTTCAAAACCAAGTTTTGTTAAATCAAGTTGAAGTCCTGATTTATCAAGAATCCTCATAACAACCTTTTCCCCATAAACAGTCGGAATAACTGAAACTCTAAAATCTATAATTCTATTATCAATTCTCATATTTATTCTTCCATCCTGTGGTTTCCTTCTTTCTGCAATATCCATCTCAGAAAGCAATTTTATTCTTGAAACAATACCTGCTTTCATATGATAAGGGAGATTCATTACCTCTCGTAATACCCCATCAATTCTATATCTTATTCTTAATGTTCTTTCATAAGGCTCAATATGAATATCTGATGCTCTTAATTTTACCGCCTGAAATATTATATGATTAACAATTTTTGTAATAGTTGTATCTTCACCAAGTTTTTTAAGGTCCTCTATTTTTTCCTCTTCAATTTCACCTTCTATAAATTCAAAATCCTCAACCGCTACCTTCAATTCGTCTTTCTCCTCTTCTTTTTTAACCTCTTTAATTATTGTTTCCATTTGAGGATAAAATTTTCTCAAAGCCTCATTTAAAGCAGATTCAAGGGCAATAGCAGGAGATACTTCAAGTCCTGTAGAGAACCTAATTTCATCTATTGCTATAATATTTGTAGGGTCAACCATTGCAAGGAAAAGAACATTACCCTTTCTTGCAAGTGGTAAAACTTGATATCTATAGGCAGTTTCAGGAGGAACAAGTGAAAGAACATCTTCAGGAATTGTTTTAAGTGTTGAAAGGTCAACAGGTGGAACACCGAGTTGTTTTGCCAAGAATTTAACAAGTGTTTTTTCATCAATCACACCCATTTCAACGAGGGTTGAGCCAAGCCTTTTACCAGTTTCCTTCTGCCTTTTTAAAGCTTCTTCAAGGTCCTTTTCCTTTATAAGTCCTGCCTTTAAAAGCATTTCACCAATTCTAAGTGCCATATTACTCTATTTTTGTTTCTTTTATAACTTCTTCAACTGTTGTAATTCCTGCTTTTATTTTTCTTATCCCTGATTCCCTTAATGTTATCATACCTTCTTCTATTGCTGCCTTTTCAATCACATGTGTTGGAGCTTTTTCAAGGATTAATTCCCTTATCCTTTTTGTACAAGGTAAAACCTCAAAAAGAGCAATTCTTCCTTTATAACCTGTCCCATGGCATGCTTTACAACCTGTTCCCTTATAAAATGTCACACCCCTAAAAACTTCATCAGGATTTGGAGATAATTCATATAAAATTGATTTTTCTGGCTGATAAGGTGTTTTACATTTTTCACATATTTTTCTAACAAGTCTTTGAGAACTAACAACAAGAAGTGTTGAAGCAATTAAAAATGGTTCTATTTCCATATTTATAAGCCTTGTAATTGTTGCAGCAGCAGTATTTGTATGAACAGTTGAAAGAACTAAGTGTCCTGTAAGTGAAGCCCTTATAGCAATCTCTGCAGTTTCAAAATCCCTTATTTCACCAACCATAATTATATCAGGGTCCTGTCTTAAAAATGCCCTTAATCCTGACGCAAAGGTCATCCCAACCTCTTCTTTTACTTGAACCTGATTTATTCCCATAAGTGTAAATTCAACAGGATCTTCAACTGTTGAAATATTAACTTCAACTGAATTAAGTTCTGTTAATGCAGCATAAAGTGTAGTTGTTTTACCACATCCTGTTGGTCCTGTAACAAGAATTATACCATTTGGACTTCTTATTGCTTTTCTGAAAAATTCAAGTGACTCTGGTTCAAAACCAAGTAAATCAAGTTTTAAAGGAATTTGTGTCCTATCTAAAACTCTTATCGCAACCTTTTCCCCAAAAACTGTTGGAATGGTTGCTACTCTTAAATCAACCATTCTATCCCCCATTCTTACCCTTATTCTTCCATCCTGTGGCTTCCTTTTCTCCTCCAATTTCATCTTAGCCATTATCTTAATTCTTGCAACCATTGGAGGAGCAAATTTTTTTGGTTTTCTGAAAATTTCATGTAAAACACCATCTATCCTATATCTAACCCTAACATCATTTTCATAGGGTTCAATATGAATATCAGATGCATTTCTTGCAACAGCATCAGATATTATCATGTTGACAAGTTTAACAATTGGACCACTCTCAATTTCAGCAGTAATATCACTTATTTCTTCCTCTTTAACTTGTGGTCCTTCCTTAATGATTTCATAAGATTCTATTAAAGCCTTTATTTCTTCATCCTCTATTAAAGCAGAACTTAAACTACTTTCAGAACTTTTTGAAATATCACCTTTACCAATAACTTCAATTTCACCTTCCTCATAAGTTTTTGCAAGTTCTCCAATAATATCTTCAATTCCATAATATTTTTTAATTGCTTCTCTTATATTATCCTCAATTGAAACAACAGGAATAATATCAAGTCCTGTTACAAACTTAACATCTTCTATTGCAAATTGGTCAAGGGGATTAACCATTGCAAGGATTAAATTTTTTCCCTTTCTTGCAACAGGAACAACAAGATATCTTGCAACTAAATCCTTTGGAAGAAGTTTGATAATATCTTCACTTATATTTTCAAGTTCTTTTTTAGTAGCAACAGGAACATTAAATTGTTTTGAGAGAACCTTTAATATGTCCTTTTCCTTTACAAGACCAAGTTCAAGTAATACTGAACCCAATCTTTTACCATTTTTCTTTTGATATTCAAGTGCTTTTTGAAGGTCTTCTTCCTTTAAAAGACCTTCTTCAATAAGCATTTCCCCTAATCTTTTTATTTTTTTCATAAATTTTAAATAATAAAGTATTTTAAAAAATTTGTCAATAATCTTTTATTAAAATTCATAATCAATTTTTCTTATTTTAAGTTTAATTTTTTCATCAAAATAGTTAAAATTTATCTCCTTAGGAAAATATTTTTCAAAATCCAAAAAATTTATACTCCCTTTTTCAAACAAAATTTTTTCTATTAAAAGTTCTTTATTAAAAACTATTATAAAATTCTCAATTTCAACTTCATAAAATTTTTCACTCTCTTTTAAATTTAAAACCTTATATTTTTCAAAAAAAATTAAAGGATTAAAAAATAAATAAATTGCATCTTTTAAAAATTTATCATCAATATCTTTTACAAAAAAAGGAGGAGAAAAAATTCTTATAAAAAAAGTATCTTTTTTAAAATTCAAAATAAAAAATCCCCTCATATAATTTGTTCCATAACTTTCAAAATCACCTTCTGCATAGATATATTTAATTTCCCTATTTTCATACTTATTCAAAATTATTTTTTTAAAATCATAAAAATTAATTTCCTTTTTATAAACTCTTGCACATGAAAAAACTATTAAAAAAATTAAAAAAATTTTTCTCATTTTCTTTCAAGAATCCTTAAATATTCACTAACTGCTTTTGGGAGTCCAAAAATAAGTGCATCAGAAATAAGTGCAAAACCTATTGAAACTTCTTCAATTTCTTCAATTTCAAGAATTCCATATAAATTTTTTCTTGAAAGGGCATGACCTGCTCTAACAATTAATCCCTTTTCCTTTGCAAATCTTGCTGCCTTTTTTAATCTCTCAATTTCCTTTTCCCTTCTTTTTCCTTTTGAAATTGCATAACTATTTGTATTAAGTTCAACAGCATCACAATTTGCTTCAAAACACTTTTCAATCTGTTCTATATCTGGTTCAACAAAAATGCTAACCTTTATTTTTTTTGATTTTAATCTTTCAACTGCCTTTTTAACATTTTCAAAATTATTTATAACATCAAGTCCACCTTCTGTTGTAACTTCATTTTCCCTTTCAGGAACCAAAGTTACCCAATCAGGTTTTATTTTTAATGCAAAATCTATCATTTCCTTTTCAAAACAAATTTCAATATTAAGTTCTCCCTTAATTATTTTTTTAAATTTCAAAATATCTTCCTCTTTTATATGTCTTCTATCAAGCCTTAAATGACATGTAATTCCAGAAGCACCATAATGTTCACAAATTATTGCAGCCACAGAAGGGTCAGGAAATTTTTCCTTTCTTGCTTCTCTTAAAGTTGCAATATGATCAACATTTACACTTAATTTTATAGGTTTCATATTTTAATTATAATTTTTTTGTTTGCAATTTTGCAATTGATATTTGCAGTTTTGCAATTAAAATCATTAAAATTTAATTGTAAATTAATGATAAAATTTTTGGCATATTTTTTTCATATAATAAAGTAGAAAAAGTGAAAGGAGGTGAAAGATGAAAGCAATAAATAAAAGCAAAAAGGGGTTCACATTGATTGAACTCCTAATAGTGGTCGTAATCATAGGTATTCTTGCAGCAATAGCAAT
>CAZUSI010000004.1:0-36432 GCA_964623395.1 uncultured bacterium
AAGATTTTTTCCTGGGCAAAGGGTATTTTTATTATAATCTTTATGCGTTTTTATTTCTTTTATCTTAAAAAATCTTTTTAAAATAAATATTAATTTTTTAAGAGAATTTATTTCTTTTTTATTTGGTTTTTCTTCTTCAAAATTTCCTATTAGGGCAATTCCTATGCTTTTTTTATTTTTACTTTTTGTATGTGCCCCTTCAAAATAAATATTTCTTCCAATAATTATTTTACCTTCTGGATCTATTAAAAAATGATACCCAATATCAGAAAAACCCTTTTTTATATGTTCCTTCTGTATTTTTTTAATTGTTTCAAATCCCTTATATTCTTTTATAGAAGGAAATGCTGTATGATGAATTATTATCCTTTCAGGAAAATGCAAATTCAAATCTTCAATTTTAAATTTAAAAGGTTTCCATTCTTTTCTTGAAATGAATTTATCAATTCCAATTATCTTCTCTATCTTTTTTATTCCCTCAATTATTTCCTCTTCCTTATATTTTTCATCTATTTCAAAAACAATATATATATTTTTTATTTCTTTAATTTCATCAAATGTTTTTTTAAAGTTTATTAGCCCTTTTCCAGGTGGTCTATGTTCATCAAAACCTTTTATATCATGTATATGAATTCCAAGAAGTTTATTCTTAAAATTTTTTAAATATGATGGTTCTTTTATTACATTTTCTCTTACATATGCATGTGATAAATCATGCCAGTAAAATAAAAATTCAGAATCAAACTCTTTAAATATCTTTTCAAGTTCAAAAAAATCTGGAAATTCACCAGGATAAAATCTTGTTTCAATTCCCATTTTAATATTTAATTTTTCAGAAATTTTTAAAATTTTTTCAAAATTCTTGAAAAATCTATAAAGATAAATTTTGCTTTTAGATTTTCTTATTTTTAAAAATTCCCTTAAATCTTTTTCAAAGTTTCTCTTATTGAAAATTTCCTCTCCTATTTCTTTACATCCTCCTGGATGAAAAATAACATAATTCATATTCTTACTTGATGCAAAAAATATTGAATTTTCAAGATATTTTGTTGATTTTTTAATTATCTCTTCATCATCACTAACAAAATCTATAAATCTTGAAGCACTTTTTGTTTTCTTAGAAATTAAAGCAGGGGAATGAATTCCGAGAAAGGGAATTTGATATTTATCAAAAACTTTTTTGTTATTTAAATAATCTTTTTCTGTATCACTAAAACCAACTTCTGCAAAAAATATATTTGTATTTTCAACAATTTTTTCAATTTTTTTATAATTACCACACATTGTTGAAATTCCTATCATTTTCCTGGCAAAATTGCTTCAAAAAGTCCCTTTTCTATCTTAACATCTGGCAATTTTGTAATCCATATTTTTAAATCATAATCCCATATCTTCCCTATTTTGTACCAATTAAATCTTACTGAAAAGCAATGCAAATCTCTTGTCAAAGAGAGTCCCCTTTCCACAAAAATTTTCCTTTCTGTATCAAAACTTGCATTAAAATTAAATTTTAAATTCTTTGTTAATCCACCACCCATGTTTAAATTAAAAAATCCCTTTGCACCATTTATATTTTTATAAGTATATGTTAAATTCATATCCCATGGCAAAACTTCTTCACCAATAATAAAATCTGATAAAAATTTAAGTGGAATTTTCCCTGATAAGTTCAATGTTAAATCTTTCCATTTTTTATTCTTTTTATAATAAATTAAAGAAAAATTTCCTGATAAAGGTAATGTTCTTAAAAAATCACCAATTAAATTTATATTACTGAAATCTTTTTTTATAATATCATAGGACCTATTTAGATTTAAAGATAAAAGATGAATCCTTTGATTTTTAATTTTACCTTCATAATCATTTATTAAATTAAAAAATAAGATACTTGTTCTTTTACATTCACCAAGTCCTAAAAATTCCTTTACAGGAGGATTTTTTATATAAGGGGAAAAACCATAACCCCCTGAAATTGTAATTGTATGTAAAAATTTTTCAAAAGGTGGTATTTTAAAAATTGAAATTCCATAAACCTTTGTTCCAAATGATAAATTTCCATTTAATTTTTTTAAAAAAGGAAAATCTTTTCCCTTTAAATCCTTATTTAAAATTCCTCCTTGGATGTTGATTCCAGTTGAAAAATTAATTATTTCAAAAATCATCCTATTCATTCCTATTCCTGATTCAATTTTTAATCCACTTTTTTCCTCCTTTAAAATTGTATCCTTATATATTTCCCTTAAATATAAAATATTTAATGAACTCCTTAAAATTCCAAAATCCTTTTGAAAAATCCTAAAATTTAAATTTGGCAATCTTAATATTTCTTTTTTATTTAAAAAATCTTTTCTATAACTTGAACTTATAAAAAAAGTTCCTATTTTAAATCTTCTTGATAAAGAAATATCACCTTCTGATTCGCTTTTTACCCTTTGTGCTCTTACATCAGAATATTCTAAAAAATACTTTTCATCAGATATAAAATCAGTTCTTGCATTTAAGGTGAAATTTAAAGGTAAATTTTGATAATGATTTTGAGTTAAGCTCCACCTTTTTATTTTTGTATCAATTTCCCTTGCATATGTGAATTTAAAATTGCCTGAAATTTTTTTATATAAAAGATAAATAAAATCAAAACCAAAAAGGGGTCCCTTTTTCTCATAAATATCAAGTGTTAATGTTAAATCCATGTAATTGTTTATAACCCAATAATAGCTTAAATTTCTAATATAAAGTCCAAGATAGGAATTTCTTCCTGGTCTTGGTATTAAAAATCCTGATTTTCTTTCACGAGTTATTGGAAATATCCAAAAGGGTGCCCAAAAAACAGGTATTTCATTTATTTTCATTAAAACATCTGAAGCAATTACTGCATCATCTATTATTATTTTCATCCTTTTAGATGTAAAATAATAATGGGGTTTAGTAAGTTCACATGTGGTAAAAAAACCTGTATAACCTTTTAATATTTTTTTATCAGTTTTAAAAATTTTTTCCCCCCATACAAATCCCTTTTCAACTTTTGATTTCCCCTTATAAACATACCCTTTTTGTGTTTTTATATTAAATTTCATAATATCTCCTTTAAGGGTATCTTTTCCTGAAATAAGAATAGGATTTCCTTTTGCAATCAAAAGATTTTCATTTCTTAAAAATATGCAGGAATCTGAAAAAAGTTCTATATTTTTATATTTTATATAGGAATTTCCCTTTAAAACTATTTTCTCCTCTTCTAAATAATAAAAGATGGAATCACCCTTAAAATTTATTGTATCTTTAAACTCTGAGAAAATAAAAAACAAAAAAAAATTTAGCACAGAATTTTAAGAATTTTTATAATTGTTTCCCTTAAATTTCTTCTATCAACTACCTTATCAATCATTCCATGAGAAAATTGAAATTCAGAACTTTGAAAGCCTTCAGGAAGTTTTTGACCTATTGTTTGTTCTATTACTCTTGGTCCTGTAAAACCAAGCAATGCATTTGGTTCTGCAATAAGAATATCTCCAAGTGAAGCAAAGGAAGCCATAACACCTGCCATTGTTGGATTACATAAAACTACAATATAAGGAATTTTATTCTCATAAAGTTTTAATACACTTTCACATGTTTTCACCATTTGCATAAGAGATATTATTCCTTCTTGCATTCTTGCTCCACCACCTGATGATGTTATTGCAATTAAAGGTATTTTTTCTTCACATACCTTATCGGTTATTAATTTAAACTTTTCACCAACAACAGAACCCATGCTTCCTGCCATAAAGAAAAAATCCGTTATAAATACTCCCACTTTTATTCCATCAATCTTTCCTATTCCACATATTGCTGCATCCTTTAAACCAGTTTCCTTTTCAAGTTTTTTAACCTTTTCCTCATATTCAGGAAATTCAAGAGGGTTACTTGGTGCATATTCTGAAAATAATTCTTCTATTTTCCCTTCATCCATTAAAATTTCTATATAAGTTTTTGAATTTATTTTAAAATGAAAGGAACAAAAAGGGCATACCCATAAGTTTTTTTTAAGTTGAACAATATGTAATATTTCCCCACATTTTTCACATTTTCTCCATATTCCATCTGGTATTTCCTTTTTCTTTTTAAATAGCATTTCTTATTTTTTCCTTATATTCATTTGCAATCCTTTTAATTTTTTCCAAATCAATATTTTTTATTTCTCTATTTTCAACAACTATTTTTCCATTAACAATTACATGTTTTACTTGACTTGAATTTAAAGAATATACAAGAGCTGAATAGGGATTATAAAAAGGTGTTGTTGGTAAATCTGAAATATCAACTATTATTATATCTGCTTTTTTACCTTCTTCAATTTCTCCAATTTCTTCAAAATTTAAACATTTAGAAGCATAAATTGTTGCCATCTTTAAAATTTCAAGAGCAGGAAGAAATTGTGGATTTAAATTTATTCCTTTATGAATTAAAGCAGTTATTCTCATTGCTTCAAATAAGTCAAGGTTATTGTTTGATGCTGCCCCATCTGTCCCAATTGAAACCTTTATTTTTTTCTCAAGAAATTTTTTAATAGGTGCAATTCCTGAACCAAGTTTTAAATTGCTTTCAGGGTTATGGGAAATTGATGAGTTTTTTTCCTTAAATATTTCAATATCTTCGTCATCAAACCATACCGAGTGGACTCCAAGAAATTTTTCAAATAAAATTCCATTTTTTTCAAGATATTTAACAGGTGAAGTTCCAAAATTTTTTATACATTCCTCGTATTCATTTTTTGTTTCAGATAAATGCATATGAATTATCACATCATATTTTTCAGAAATTTCTTTACATTTTTTTAAAGTATTTAAAGAACATGTATATACAGAATGTGGTGCAATACCTGGATGAATTAAATCATGTTTTTTATAATCTTTTATAAAATTTTCTGCAATTATAAGTGCCTCTTTTGAATTTTTAAAATAAGGGGTTTCAAAATCAAGAATACCTGGTGTTATAAATCCTCTTATTCCAATATCTTCACATGCCCTTGCAATTTCTTCACAGAAAAAATACATATCACAAAAGGAAGTAGTTCCTGAAAGAAGCATTTCTGCAATTCCAAGACATGATGAATAATACACAAAATCTTTTGAAAGAAATTTTGATTCAATTGGCCATATATATTCTCTTAACCATTTTTCAAGAGGAAGGTCATCAGCAATTCCCCTTAAAAATGTCATTGGAATATGTGTATGGGTATTAATTAGACCTGGCATTATTATAGAATTACTTGCATCTATTTTTATTTTATAATCCCTTTTTTTATATTCTCCTTCTCCAATTTCCTTAATTCTATCCTTTTCAATTAATATATATCCCTTTTCAATATAAGGAGAAGTAATTTTTAAAATTATTCCACCTTGAATTAATATCATTTTAAAAATTTAGGCGGCGCCCGGAATTGAACCGAGGTACGCGGTTTTGCAAACCGCTGCCTGAACCACTCGGCCACGCCGCCTTTTTAAGTTTAAAATTTTAATGTTTCTCTTGATTTTTTTTCAAATTTAACTTTAAAATATAATTTTATTATGAAAAAAATACTTATTGTTGATGATGACGAAAATATAAGGCTTATTTTTAAAAAAGTTCTTGAGAATTCAGGTTATGAGGTTCAAACTGCCTCAAATGGAAAAGTTGCTCTTAATATTCTTGAAAATGAAAAATTTGATGTTTTTATAATTGATTTGAAGATGCCTGAGATAGATGGAATAGCACTTTTAGAGGAGATAAAGAAAAGGAATTATGAGGGAATTCCCATAATTTTGACTGCTTATGGAGATAAAGAGAGTGCAATTTCTGCTTTAAAACTTGGTGCCTATGATTTTCTTGAAAAACCGGTGAGTATTAATGATTTAAAGTTTGCAATTCAAAGGGCTATTGAGAAAAAAGAATTAATTGAGGAAAATGCAAGGTTAAGGGAAACGGAAAAAATAAATAGAATTATAAATAAGATTTTTAATTTTTTTAATGAAGAAGATTTTTTAAAGAATTTTCCAAAAATAATTGTTGAAGAACTTTCTCTTGAAAGTTCAATGATTTATATATATAAACCAGAAGAAAAAATTTATTTTTATCCAAGATTCATTCCAGAAATAGAAAAATTTTTTGAAGAAATTAAAAGGGAAGATTTTGTAATAAAAGATGTTTATATTTTTCAAAAAGTTTTGCCATCAGAAGAAATTGAAGGTATTTTTGCCATTAAATCATTTTTTCCTTTTATAGAAAGGGAGATTGAAACATTTCGTTTAATAGCAAAACAAGGAGAAATGTTTTGGAAGCATTTAATTTTAAAGGAGAAATTAAAGGAGAGTTTAGATAAATTAAAAACTTATCATCTTGCTACTCTTGAAACTGGAAAGAATTTAATGATTGCTCAAATAATTAATGCATTGATAAAGAGTTTAGAGGAACCTTTAAAAAATTTAGAAATTTCCTTTTCATATTTTAAAAATCTTGAAAAAATTAAAGATTTAAAAGAAACAAAGGAAATTTTAAATGCAATTTTTGATATTGATAAAATATTTCAAAATATTAAAGGAATTTTGGGGAATTTTAAGCCGGTAAGAAAAAAAGTGAAATTGGGTGAAATAATAAATTTATGTTATGAAATTTTGCTTCCGAATTTTAAAGAATCAAATATTAGTTTTTGGAGAGAAGGTATTCCTGATGTTGAAATAGAAGGTTATCCCTCTTTACTGGAGCAAATATTTATAAATTTATTTTTAAACTCCATTAATTTCATGAAAGAGGGCGGAAAAATAATTGTTAGATTAAATGAAGAAGAGAATTTTGTAAAGATAGAAGTGAGTGACACAGGTCTTGGTATACCTAATGAGTTAAAAGATAAAATTTTTGAGCCATTTTTCACGACAAGAAAAGGAAATCTTGGTATAGGTCTTTTCCTTGTAAAACACGCAGTTAAAATGCATGGTGGTGAAATCTATTTTGAGAGTGAAGAAGGAGTTGGAACAACCTTTTATATAAATTTACCTAAAAAATGGGAAGGATTTTAGAATTAATTTTTACTTTGTTTATTCTTATTTTAACTTTTCCTTTATGGATTGCAATAGGAATTTTAATAAAATTGGAAAGTAAAGGTCCTATTTTTTTTACTCAGGAAAGAATTGGGAAGGATTTAAAAATTTTTAAGATTTATAAATTTAGAACGATGTACATTGACCAGGAAGAAAGGTTGAATAAATATTTAGAGAAAAATAGTTTTGCAAAAAGGGAATGGGAAACATTTAGAAAATTAAAAAGTTTTGACCCAAGGATAACTAAAATAGGGAAAATATTGAGAAAATTCAGTCTTGATGAATTGCCTCAAATTTTAAATGTTATAAAAGGGGAAATGGGGATTGTTGGACCAAGACCCTATTTAAAGGAAGAGATTTGTGATATTCCTGAAGAATATTATGATATATTTAAGGTGAAACCTGGAATTACAGGTCCATGGCAAACAAGTGGAAGAAATAAGATAAAGTTTAGTGAAAGGATAAAAATTGAAAGAAATTATGTAACAAACAGAAATTTTTTAAAGGATTTTAGTTATCTTTTTAAAACAATAAATTCAATAGTAAATGGAGATGGAATATGAAAGGTAAAAAAAGGATAAAAAAATATGTATATTTATTTGGAGGGAAAAAAGTTGAAGGAAATTCAAAAATGAGGGAACTTCTTGGTGGTAAAGGTGCAGACCTTCATGAAATGACAAGAATTGGAATAAATGTTCCTCCTGGATTTACAATAACAACAGAAGCATGCATTTATTATTATAATAAAGGAAAACTTCCAAAAGAACTTTTACCACAGATTAAAAAGGGAATTGAATTCCTTGAAAAATTAAGGGGTGAAAAATTTGGTTCTCCAAAAAATCCATTACTTGTATCTGTTAGAAGTGGTGCAAGGGTTTCAATGCCGGGGATGATGGATACAGTGCTTAATTTAGGTATAAATGATGAAATAATGGAAGGTTTAGCAAAATTAACAGGAAATAGAAGATTTGCACTTGATGTTTATAGAAGGTTTATTCAAATGTTTGGGAATGTTGTTAAAGGTGTTCCTCATGAAAAATTTGAAGAGATTTTAAGTGAAAAGAAAAGGGAAAAAGGAGTGAAGCTTGATATAGAACTTGATGAAAATGATCTTGAAGAAATTATAAAAAAATATAAAGAGGTTTATAAAGAATATACAAAAGAAGATTTTCCAACTGATCCCTGGAAACAGCTCTTAGATGCCATAAAAGCAGTATTTGAATCTTGGAACAACAAAAGGGCAATAGAGTATAGAAGAATTCATAACATTCCTGATACTTGGGGAACTGCTTGCAATATCCAGGTAATGGTTTTTGGGAATATGGGTTATGATAGTGCAACAGGTGTTGCTTTTAGCAGGAATCCATCAACAGGTGAAAAAGAAATCTTTGGTGAATATTTAACAAATGCTCAAGGTGAAGATGTTGTTGCAGGGATAAGGACACCAAAGCCAATAAGTGAGCTTCAAAAGGAAATGCCAAAAGCATATAAAGAGCTTATAAGTATTTTCAAAAAACTTGAAAAACATTATAAAGATATGCAGGATATGGAATTTACAATAGAAAAAGGTAAAGTTTATATGCTTCAGACAAGGACAGGTAAAAGGACACCAAGGGCAAAGGTTAAAATAGCAGTTGATATGGTTAAGGAAAAACTTATAACAAAAGAAGAGGCAATAATGAGGGTTTCTCCAGAAGATATAGATCATCTTTTACATCCACAAATTTCTTCCTCTTTTAAAGGGATACCATTAGCAAAAGGGCTTCCCGCTTCACCTGGTGCTGCAAAAGGAAAAGTTATTTTTGATGCTGATAAGGCAGCAGAAATGGGTTCAAAAGGAGAAAGCGTTATCCTTGTGAGAGTTGAAACTTCTCCTGACGATATACATGGAATGGCGAAAGCAAAAGGTATTTTAACTGCAAGAGGGGGTATGACTTCTCATGCAGCAGTTGTTGCAAGGGGAATGGGTATTCCATGCGTTGTTGGATGTGAAGCAATTAGCGTAGATTATTCAAAAAATTTGTTTGAAGTCAATGGGAAAGTTGTAAAAGAAGGGGAAATCATTACAATAGATGGAACAACTGGTAATGTTTATGTGGGTGATGTACCTCTTGAAATGCCTGAAATTTTCCCAGAACTTGAAGAACTTTTAAAGTATGCAGATAAAATTAGAAAACTTGGTGTAAGGGCAAATGCTGATACACCAAGGGATGCAAAAAAGGCACTTGAATTTGGTGCAGAAGGTATTGGACTTTGTAGGACTGAACATATGTTTTTTGAAGGTGAAAGAATATACATAATGCAGGAAATGATACTTGCAGGGAATGAAGAGGAAAGAAGAAAGGCACTTGAGAAACTTTTGCCTTTACAAAGGGAAGATTTTTATGAGATATTTAAGGTTATGGATGGTTATCCTGTTGTTATAAGAACACTTGATCCACCACTTCATGAATTTTTGCCAAAAGATGAGGAAAATATTAAAAGGCTCTCAGAAAGGCTTGGTAAAACCTTTGAAGAGGTTAAAAAGAAAGTTGAGGCCCTTTTAGAGGTAAATCCAATGCTTGGACATAGGGGATGTAGGGTTGGAATAACTTATCCTGAGATAACAGAAATGCAAGCAAGGGCAATTTTTGAAGCAGCGATTAAGGCAAAGAAAGAAGGGATAAAGGTAATTCCAGAAATTATGATTCCAATCGTTGGAATAGAAAAGGAACTTGAAATGCAAAAGGAGATAATAGATAAGGTTGCAAAAGAAATTATGGAAAGGGAAAATATAAAAATAGAATATACAGTTGGAACGATGATTGAGATACCAAGGGCATGTATTGTTGCTGATAAAATTGCAAAAATTGCTTCCTTTTTCTCTTTTGGAACAAATGATTTAACTCAAACGGTTTATGGTTTTTCAAGGGATGATATAGGTAAATTTTTACATGCTTATGTAGAAAAAGGGATTTTGAAAAAGGACCCATTTGTTACAATAGATAAGGAAGGTGTTGGAGAACTTATGAAAATATGTGTTGAAAAAGGGAAAAAAGCAAATCCAAATTTAAAAATAGGAATATGTGGAGAACAGGGTGGTGACCCTGAATCAGTTAAATTCTGTCATAAAATAGGTCTTACCTATGTTAGTTGTTCACCTTATAGAATTCCAATTGCAAGATTTTCTGCTGCTCAAGCAGTTTTAGAAGAAAAAATGAAAAGAAATGAAGATTAGTGAAAAAAATTTAAGAGCAATTTTATTCTCCTTTGTTGTTCTTTTTACTTTTATAATTTATTTTCTTACAACTGCACCAACTGTTGTCTTTTGGGATGTTGGTGAATTTCTTGCAACCTCTTATATCTTAGGAATTCCCCATCCACCTGGAACACCACTTTATGTTATTCTTGGAAGATTTTTTTCTATTTTACCATTACCTTTAAACATAATAAAAAGGATAACTCTTATTGCAATTCTTTCAGGTGCTTTCTCTGCTGGCTTTGTTTATTTAATAACGGTGAAGATAATTGATTTATTTAGGGAGAATGTTTCAAGATGGATTTCCCATTTTTCAGGAATTTTAGCAGGGCTTATAGCACCTTTTGCATATACAACTTGGTGGTCAAGTATAGAGGCAGAAACATATGCCCCTTCAAACTTTTTCATGTTTCTTTCCACATATCTTGCTTTAATTTGGTGGGAAAACAAAGATAAAAAGGATTCTGTCAAATATTTACTTCTTATAATATATTTACTTTCTCTTGGTTCAGGAGTTCATCTTTCAGCCCCTTTTATATTTCCTGCAATCTTTATCTTTGTTTCCTTTATAAAGCCAGATATAATATTTGATTATTATCTTCTTGGCACCTTTTCTTCCTTCTTAATTTTAATTTCATCAATTTTTTCAAGTTTTACTTCTCCTTCATGGGGAAAAATTGCATTAATTTATTTAATTGGTGCAACAGGTTCAGGAATATTTCTTTATTCAAAAAAATATTTTAAGGAATTTGGATTTAAAGAAAGTTTATTTTTTGCCTCTTTTATAATAGCAATTGTTGGAATTTATTTAAATTCACCCATTTTATTTATAATTTCTTCACTTTTTACATTCATAATTACATTAATTTTTGGAAAACTTTACTCTGAATATAAGGGCTTTTCCCTTATTCTTGCACTTATAGCAGTTTCAGCAGAATTCTACCTTATAATAAGAGCATATCACAATCCTTCAATAAATGAATCTGATCCAAAGACATGGCAGGCCTTTTGGGATGTTCTTTTAAGGAAGCAATATCCACCAGCAGATGTTTTTCCGAGAAAAATTCCTTTTTTTGAACAACTTAAACTCTTCTGGACATACTTTGCAGGAAGACCAGGTGATATAGGTATGCCCTCTCAATATGTTCCAATAATTTTTATTTTAGGATTTATCGGTTTTGCACTTCATATTGCCTATGAGAAAAAAAGTTTTTCACTTCTTGGAAGTGCATTAATATTAACAACACTTGGTCTTGTATTTGTTTTAAATTTAAAGTATTCTGCAACAGATCCAAGAAGTTATATTCCTGAGGAGATGAGAGAAGTAAGGGATAGGGATTACTTTTTTATACCTGGATTTTTTTACTTTGCAATTTATACAGGAATTGGCTTTTTTGGTATTTTTAAACTCGCAATAGAAAATTTAAAATTTTTTAAAAAGATAGCAACATATGTTGCTTTAATTTTTACAACAATAATTCCTTTATGGCAAATTTTTTCCTATTATAAAATGATTGATAGGTCAAAAAATTATGCATGTGAAGATTATGCTTATAACCTTTTAAATTGTGTAGAAGATAAGGGAATTTTATTTACAAATGGTGACAACGATACTTTCCCTTTATGGTGTGCTCAAGAAATTCTTGGAATAAAAAAATCTGTAATAATTGCAAATCTTTCCCTTTTAAATACAAACTGGTATAATAAACAGCTTAAAAGATTAGGTGTCCCCTTTTATTTTACAGAAGAAGATATGGATAAACTTGCTCCCTTTATAGGACCTGATGGAAACATTGTTCTTGTAAGGGACCTTGTTATAAGGGACATGCTTGCAGCAAATTTTGGTTATGAATTGCCAAAAGATCCAAAAGAATATGTAAGTTTACAAAGAATAAATTTGAGATTTCCAAAAATATACCTTTTACCACCAGATTCATTTGCAAAAAAAGTTATAGAAGGTAAAAAGCCAAAGTTTCCAATTTATTTTTCAATAACATGTGAAACAAAAGTTTATAAGGGTTTTTCAGATTATTTAATTCTTGAAGGAATGGCTTATAAGGTTGTTCCTTATAAAGTTAATAGGGATACACCCCTTGGTTATGCAGTTGATATTGAAAAAACTGATTCACTTTTTATGAAGGTTTTCAAATTCAGGGGGTTTATAGATGAAAACAAATTTTTTATAGATAGAACTCATCAAAGAATACTTTCAAATTATCGTGCTCCTTTAACAGTTCTTGCAATACTTTATTTTGAAAGAGGGGAACTTGAAAAGGCAATAAATAGAATTGAATTTGCTTTAAATTTTGAAGGAAATAAAGATTTGATGGATAGGGATGATAAAAGGATTATGTATTTTATGAAACTTCAATTGGCGCAATTCAGCATTGCAGGTGAATATTTTGATAAGGCAATAAAGGTTTGTGAGGAACTCTTAAAAGAGGAAAAAAATAGTATTGTTTATACTCTTCTTGGTGATGCGTATAGGGGGAAAGGTGAATTTAAGGGAGCAAAAAATTATTATAATCTTGCCCTTTCCTTACTTCCCAATTATATAAGAACTTATGCTTCTTTGATTGATCTTTATATTTTTGAAAATAAAAGGGATAGCGCTCAAAAAATCTTTAATTTAATGAAAGAGAAATTTAAAGGTTCTTCCTTAATTGATTCTTTAAAAGAAAAATACAAACTTGATTGATAATTTAAAAATACTTTCAGAAATTTTTGGACCATCTGGAAAAGAGGAAAGGGTTAAAGAATTTATTGTTAAAAGTTTAAAGAATTATGTTGATGAAATATTCGATGATTATTTTGGTAATCTTTATGTAAAAAAAGGAAAAGGGAACCCAAAAGTTCTTATATGCTCTCATATGGATGAAGTTGGATTCATAGTTAAAGGGATAACACCTGATGGATATTTAAAATTTGAACCTATTGGTTCTATTGAACCAGAAGTTTGTATTGGGAAGAAAATAATTTTTGAGAATGGAAGAAAAGGTGTGATAGGTTTTAAGCCCTTTCATCTTCAAAAAGAAAAAGATAAAAAAATAGATTTTGAAGACCTTGTAATAGATGTTGGTATGAATAAAAAAGAGGCAGAAAAAAATTTTTTTAAGGGAACATATGCAACATTTTTAACTTCTTTTTCTTCATTAAATAATAATTTTTTTAAAGGAAAGGCATTTGATGATAGAGTGGGATGTTCCATTTTAATTGAAATAATGAAAAATTTTTCTCCTGATTATGAACTTATTGCCCTTTTTTCCTCTCAAGAAGAAGTTGGTTTAAGAGGAGCAAAAATAGGAGCAGAGAAAATTTTACCTTCCATAGGAATAGTTGTTGAGACAACAGCAGCAGGAGATTTTTATCAAAAAGATAAAGAAGATTTCCCTTCTCTTTTAAAAGGACCTGTTTTAACAATAATAGATAAAACATGCATAGTTGATAAGGAAATTCTTGAAATTATTAAAAAAATTGCAGAAAAGAAAAATATACCTTTTCAATACAAAAAACCTCTTATTGGTGGAACTGATGCAGGAAATATTCAAATTGCAGGAAAAGGTGTAAAACTTGCTGTTTTATCGGTTCCTGCAAGATACATTCATTCTCCTGTTTCAATAATAAATAAAATTGATTTAGAAAATACTTATTCTCTTATTTTAAATTTTTTAAAGGAGGTTAAAAATTATGGATAAAATTTTAAAGGAATTAACATATAAATTTGGTGCATCAGGATATGAAGAAGAGGTTAAGAATTTTTTAAAAGAAGAATTAAAAAAATTTGATATTTTTGAAGATAATTTTGGAAATTTAATTGTTTCAAATACTTCTTCAAAAGATTATTTTTTATTTTTAACAGGAATTGATGAATCCTCTTTTTTTATTTCAGAAAAAGAAAAGGATTTTTATAAGTTTAAGATTATTGGTGATTATAAACCTTTAAATATAGTAGATCGCTTTGTAATTTTTAAGGATGGGAAAAAGGGGATAATAAGGAGTTTAAAGGAAAGGGATTTTGATTTTTCAGATTTAAGGGTTGAAATTCTTGGAAATAAAATTGCAGAAATAGGAGAACCTTTTATAATTGACCCCTTTTTTTATGAGGATGAAGAATTTTTCATTTCTTCAAACATTGATTCAAGGATATTTGCAAGTTCCTTAATAAAATTTTTAGAAAAATATCCTTTAAAAATAGTATTTCTTGTTAAAACTAAATTAAATCAAAAAGGTATATTTCCAGGAATAAAAGGGGAAAGGCCAAGATTTTTTTTCTTTTTAAAAGCATTTGGAGATAACCTTGGTAAAGGTCCATTTATAAATTTCTTAGAAAGAGAATATGTGATGCCTTTAAATTTAAAAAACAAAATAATTTCAATAGTTAAAGAAGAAAATATTCCTTTTCAAATAGGGATTTCAGAAGAACCTTCCCCCTTTTATTATTATTTATTTTCTTCTGGATTTGAAAATGTTATTTCTATTTCTTTACCATTAAAATATAAGGAGAGTGTTTATAAAATTATAAAGAAAATTGATGTTTTAAATATGGAGAAATTGTTTGAAATTTTTTTTAAAAAACTTTAAAATAATAATTTATGAAAAGGGAAGGTTATCATATATTTGTTTCTTCATCAAAGGGGAAAGAGCCAAAAAATTTTTTCATTTCAAAATTTCATTTAAAAATTTTAAAAATTTTTATATTTTTTATTATTATTTTTATCCCCTTTTTATTATATTCAATTTATTTTTTCTATTCCAATTTTTATGATTATTTAGTTTTAAAGAAAAAAATAAAGGAATATGAGGAAAGAATTAAAAAAATAGAGGTAATTGAAAATAGAATAGAAAAAATGATAAATTATGCAAAACAGATAAACTATATGCTTAATGCAGATGTTGTTTCTAAGGAATTTTCTAAAAATGTTGATATTAAAATAAATAAGAAAGAAGAAAATGAATTTATGCCCCCTTTAAAAGGAATTATAACAAGGGGATTTTCTAAGGAGCACCCGGGTATTGATATATTTGCCCCCTCAGGCACTCCTGTTTTTGCTTCTGGTGATGGAATTGTTATAGAAAAGAATTTTTCTTCTCGCCTTGGCTTATACATTAAAATAAAACATAATAATGATATTTATACTTTGTATGGGCATTTAAATAGAGTTTTTGTAAATAAAGGAGATTTTGTAAGAAAAGGTGATATAATAGGCGAGGTTGGTTTAACAGGTAAAACTTCTGGTCCACATTTGCATTTTGAAATTTTAAAAAATGATGAACCCTTTTATCCATTTTTTATATTTTAAATTTAAGGAGGTGAGTTATGAGAAAATTTAAAATAATTTCAGTATTTATAAGTATTTTTTTATTCTTATGTGTAAAGGTTGAAAGAAAACCATTACCTTATGCAGAGAAAGGTGGAATTTTAAGAATTGGAATGGTAAAGGAGCCCCCAAATTTAAATCCTCTTTTTCCCTCTCTTGTTGAACCAAACCCCTTCTATGATTTAATATTTCAACCACTTTTCAAAATTCATAAAGATAAGGTTATACCAATACTTGCAGAATCATGGGAATTTTCAGAGGATTTAAAATCTATAACTTTTTATTTAAGAAAAAATGTAAAATGGCATGATGGAAAAGAATTTACTGCTGAAGATGTTATTTTTACTTATAATTTAATTAATGACCCTAACATAAATTCACCTCTTAAATCCCAATTTAGATTTCTTGAAAGGGTTGAAAAAATTGGAAAATATGTTGTTAAATTTGTTTTTTCAAGGATCTATTTGTATGAACTTTATGATTGCAATTTTTATCCTTTACCTTCCCATATTTTAAAGGATAAAAAAGATATTGAAAATTTTTCTCAAAATCCAGTTGGAAATGGTCCATATAAATTAAAAAAATGGATTAAAGGGAATTTAATTGAATTAGAAGCAAATGAAGATTATTTTTCTTTTATTCCTCCAATAAAAACAATATATTTCAAATTTTATCCATCTTCTGAAATTGTTTCTCTTGCTTATAAAGAAGGAAGAATTGACATTGCCTTTGATATAACTCCTAAGGAAATTTCCATTATAAAAGAAGGAAAAGGTAAATTGGAAAGTTTTTATGGAAACCAAATTTTCTTCATTGGCTTTAATTTAGGAAAATTTCCTTATAATGATATTAATTTTAGGAAAGCAATTTCTTTATTAATAAATAAAGATGAAATTGTAGCAAAGACAATGGAAAATTATGCTGAAAAAATTTCCTCTCCAATTCCTCTTAATCATTGGGCATACGATTCCTCCTTAGAAGATACAAAATTTGATATTGAAAGGGCGAAGAAAATTTTACAAGATTTAGGTTTTAAAAATGTTGATAAGGATCCTTATTTAGAAATTGGAGGAAAAGATTTTTCAGTGAATATTTTAACAGAGGATATACCCGAAAAGATTTTGGTTGCACAAAAGATAAAAGAAGATATTGAAAAGGCAGGATTGGCATGTAATACAATAATTCTTTCAGGATTTGATTTTGTCAAAAAACTTATGGAAAGGGATTTTGATGTTTATCTTTTTTCATGGACATATGGAGAGAAAGTTGACCTTATTCCCTTATGGCATTCAAAGTATGGAGTTTTTAATTTTACAGGTTTTAAAAATGAAGATTTTGATAAATATTTGGAAAACTCAATTCTTACAATAAATCAAATGGAAAGTAAAAGGAATTTTAAATTGGCTCAAAGAATTTTATTTGAAAATTTACCTGCAATTTTTCTTTTCACAAACAAGAATTTGTTTGCATATTCTGATAGGGTTAAGGGAATTGAACTTTATACTGATTCACCAATTTCAAATCTTGATTTAATTTTTATTCCAAAAGAAATGCAAGAGGTTAGCATTGAATTTGAAATAAAAGTAGAAAAACCCTTAGAGGAAAAAAAACCCGAAGAAATTAAAAAGCCATTAGAAGAGAAACCTCTCCCACCTATTCGTTCTGAAGAAATTTTGAAAGCAGAACTTACTAAGAAAGAAGAGATTTTACCAAAAGAAGAGGTAAAAGAGGCACAAAAAGAAGAAGCTCAAATAAAGGAGGAGATAAAGCCTGAAGTTCCAAAGGAACCACAAATTGTTTCGGAGGTAAAAATTTTAAAGGCAGTTCAACCAATCTATCCAGAAGAAGCAAAAAAATTGAATTTAAAAGGGCTTGTAATTGTAAGGGTTCTTGTTGATAAAACAGGAAAAGTTATAGATGCTAAAATTTTAAAAAGCTCAAATTATCCAATTTTGGACCAAGCAGCATTAAATGCTGCAAAAGATTTTGTTTTTGAACCTGTAAAGGATGAAAGGGGAGTTCCTGTTGAATTTTTCACAACAATTCCCTTCAGATTCTAAGGAAGAAGAGTTTATAAAGCTTTGTATTGAAATTGCAAAACTTGGTGAAGGGAGTGTTCGCCCAAATCCATTGGTTGGTAGTATAGTTGTTAAGAAAAATAGAATTGTTGGAATAGGATATCATAAGGCACCTGGTTTACCTCATGCTGAAAGAATTGCAATTGATAATGCAGGTAAAGAGGCACAAGATGCTGACCTTTATGTAAATCTTGAACCTTGCGTTCATTTTGGAAGAACTCCTCCTTGTGTTGATTATATAATAGAAAAAAAAATAAAAAGGGTTTTTATTGGAACAAAGGACCCAAATCCAATCGTTAATGGTAAAGGGATAGAAAAATTAAAAAAGGCGGGGATAAAAGTAAAGGTTGGAATTCTTGAAAATGAATGCAGGGATTTAAATAGAAAATATTTTGTTTTTCATGAGAAAAAGAAAATTTTTGTTGCTTTAAAACTTTCCATTTCCTTAGATGGTAAAATGGCAAACTATAAAGGTCTTTCAAAATGGATTTCATCAAAAAGTGCAAGAGAATATTCTCATAAATTAAGAGGAGAATTTGACTTAATTGGAATAGGAAGTGGAACACTTTTAAAGGATAATCCTTCACTTTTCCCTTATCTATATTTTTCTCCCTCAAATTCAATTCCCATTATTATTTCCACAAAAAAAATTCCCTTTAATAAAAAAATTTTTAAAATTCATAAAAAAATTTTTATTGCTACTTCCACTTTTTATGAAAAAGTTCCTGAAAATGTTGAAATTATAAAAGTGAAAGAAGAAAATGGGAAAATTTGTCTTAAAGAACTTTTAAAAAAACTTTATGAAAAGGGATTTCAAAGTATTATTTTTGAAGGAGGAAGTGAAATATCTTCTTCTTTATTAAAAGAAAATCTTATTGATGAATATCATATTTTCATAACTCCATTTATAATTGGTGATGGAATTTCCCCTTTTAAATCCTTTAAACTCAAAAAACTTTCAGAGAAAAAAATTTTGAAAATTAAAGAAATTAAATTTTTTGATGAAACAATTTATATGAGACTTTTATGAAGACAAGTTTAAGGGACTTTTATTGTGGAGAGGTAAACGAAAAAATTATAGATAGAGAAATAAAATTGTGTGGATGGATTAAAAGAATAAGGGTTTTAGGAGGAGTTATATTTTTTGACTTAAAAGATAGAGAAGGTTATGTTCAATGTGTTGTTGAAAAAAAGGATGAAAATTTATATGAGATTGCAAAGAATTTAAAAATTGAAGATTGCATTCAGGTTTTTGGTATCGTTAGGGAAAGAAAGGATAAGAATCCAAAAATTAAAACAGGGAATGTTGAAGTTTTAATAAAAAATATAGAGGTCTTTTCAAAATCAAACAATTTGCCATTTCTTCCAGAGGATGATATTAATGTTTTTGAGGAAACAAGATTAAGATATCGTGTTCTTGATTTAAAAAGACCAAAAATGCAAAGAAACATAATTTTTAAACATAGGTTAGTACAAACTATAAGGGAATTTTTAAATAAAAAAGGATTTGTAGAAATTGAAACACCTTTCCTTTCAAAAAGCACACCAGAAGGAGCAAGGGATTTTTTAGTTCCTTCAAGGATTTCCCCTGGTAAATTTTATGCACTTCCTCAATCACCTCAACTTTATAAACAGGTTCTTATGGTAAGTGGATTTGATAGGTATTATCAAATTGTAAAGTGTTTTAGGGATGAAGATTTAAGAAAGGATAGACAGCCGGAATTTACACAACTTGATTTAGAAATGAGCTTTATCACTGAAGAAGATGTTTTTTCTCTTATAGAAGAATTATTTAAAGAAATTTTAAAGAAACTTTTAGAAATAGATTTAAAAATACCTTTTCCAAGAATTAAATATGAAGAATCTTTAAAAAAATATGGAAGTGATAAGCCGGATTTAAGGGTAGGATGGGAAATAAAGGATTTTAGCAATTTACTGAAAAATAAGGGAATAAAGATTTTTGAGGATGCTAAGGTGATTTTAGCATTACAAATTGATAAAGATATTTCAAGGAAAGAGATTGAAGAAATAAATGAATTTGCAATTCAAAATGGAGGAAAAGGTATCACTTATGTTAAATATTTTGATTCTTTAAAAGGACCGATGGCAAAATTTTTAAAGGAAAATGATTTAACTAATGGAAATACATATATAATTGTTGGAGATAATAGAGAAAGGGCATTTTTTATACTTAGTAAAATAAGAGAAAAATGTATAAAAATTTTAAATCCAGAATTTAAAGAAAATTTTTCCTTTTTATTTGTTACACATTTCCCCCTTTATGTATGGGATGAGGAAGAAAAAAGATGGGAACCTGCTCATCATCCCTTTACAATGCCTGAAGAAATTTCAGATATTGAAAATAAAAATCCAGAGGAGATAATAGGAAGACAATATGACCTTATATTAAATGGGGTTGAAATAGGTTCTGGAAGCATTAGAATTCATGATCCAGAACTTCAAAGAAAAGTTTTAAGAAAACTTGGTTATAGTGATGAGGAAATAGAAAAAAGGTTTGGATTTTTTTTAGAGGCATTAAGTTTTGGTGCCCCACCTCATGGTGGAATTGCTCTTGGAATTGATAGAATTGCTGCTTGCCTTTTGAATTTGGAAACAATAAGGGATGTTATACCATTTCCAAAAACAACTAAGGGATATGCACTTTTTGAAGGGGCACCATCAGAGGTTGATAAAGAACAACTTGATGATTTAAAATTGTTTATAAAATATGAAGAAGATTGAAAAAAGAAAAATAATGGATAAAATTGATATAAGGAATACGATTGAAAGGCTTGCTTCTGAAATTCTTGAAAGACATAAAGATTATAAAAAAATTGCATTGATAGGAATAAGAACAAGAGGAGCACCAATTGCAAAAAGAATTAAAAAAATTCTTGAAGAAAAACTTAAAATAGAAATTCCTCTTGGCATCCTTGATATTACCTTTTATAGGGATGACCTTCAAAAAATATCAGAATGTCCGGAGGTAAAGAGCACATTGCTTGACTTTAATGTTGATGGTAAAGAAATTATACTTATAGATGATGTTCTTTATACAGGAAGAACAATAAGAAGTGCACTTGATGCAATTATAGATTTTGGAAGACCAGATAAAATAGAACTCCTTGTTTTAATTGATAGGGGACATAGAGAACTTCCAATACATCCTGATTATTTAGGTAAGAAAGTTGCAACTTCAAAAAATGAGAATGTTGAGGTAAGACTTGAAGAGGTTGATGGTGTTGATGAAGTTGTTATATGTGAATTTATAAATGATTTTTGAAGGAGGAATTTATGGCAATTTTTCTTTCTGAAAATACAAGAGTTGTTGTTCAAGGAATTACAGGAAGGGATGGTTCTTTTCATACAAAACAGATGCTTGATTATGGGACAAAAATTGTTGCAGGAGTAACACCTGGTAAAAAGGGAGAAAGTGTTTATGGGGTCCCGGTTTACAATTCTGTAAAAGAAGCAGTAAGAGAAAAAGGAGCAAATACCTCTATAATTTTTGTTCCAGCAAAATTTGCTCAAGATGCAATTTATGAGGCAATTGATGCTGGAATAGAACTTATTGTTGTTATAACAGAAGGAATACCTGCACTCCAAATGGCAGAAGTGAAAAGTTATATACAGGGTAAAAATGTAAGAATAATAGGACCAAATTGTCCTGGAATAATTGCACCAGGAATTTCAAAGGTTGGAATAATGCCAGGAAATATATTTAAAAAAGGGAAAATAGGCGTTGTTTCAAGAAGTGGAACACTTACATATGAGGTTGTATATCATCTTTCTGAAAATAATCTTGGGCAATCAACAGCAATAGGTATAGGTGGAGATCCAATAATTGGTACAAAGTTTATAGATGTTTTAAAAGAGTTTGAAAAGGATGAAGAAACAGAAGGCATTGTTATTATAGGGGAAATTGGTGGAACAGATGAAGAAGAAGCAGCTGAATTTATAAAAAAGAGTATTTCAAAGCCTGTTGTTGCCTTTATTGCAGGAAGAACTGCTCCACCTGAAAAAAGAATGGGTCATGCAGGTGCAATAATTATAGGCGAAAAGGGAACTGCTGAAAGTAAAATAAGAGCGTTTGAGGAAGTAAATGTAAGGGTTGCAACAGAACCAGGGGAAGTTGCTGAAATTATGAAGGAAATTTTAAAATGATTAAAATATTTTTTATTTTTTTATTTAACTTTTCATGGAAGGATTTAAAGGAAAGTTATAAAAATGTTGAAAGCATATATGCTGAAATAAAAGAAATTATTTATAGTGGAAAAGTTCCCACATGCACTTTATATGGAAAAATTTATGTTAAAAGACCTGATTTTTTCAAAATGGTTGTTGAAAAACCTGAAAGCCAAGTTATATACTCAACAAAGGATAGCACATTGATTTATTTTCCTTTATGGAAAGAGTTGCAAATTTTTGAAACTCCCAAATTTATAGCAGATTTTTTTCTTTTAAATTTTGAAGAATATTCCGATTCGATTTCTTTTAAAGAAAATAATTTTTATGAAATCAAAATTTTTCCCAAAAAAGAATTTAATATACTTTATGAAAAAATAATTTTGAATATAAATAAAAAAAATAAAAATATTGAAAGAATTTCCTTTATACAAGGAGAAGTTAATTTTGAATTTAATTTTCTTTTATTTAAAAAAAATGAGAAGTTTGAAACAAAAATTTTTTTGCCAAAAGGGGTAAAAAGAGTTAAAATTCCATTTGATAAATGAATTTATTTAAGTTTATAATATATTTTTGAAATGAAAAAAGGATTTTATATAAAGATATATAGGGAAAGAGGGGATTTAGAAAGTAATAGTTTTTTTATAACATCAAAAATTTTTAAAACTTTTATTTTTATTTTTATTTTATTATTTTTCTGGTTAATTTTTGCCACTTATATGTTTATAAAAAAAGAAAATCAAAGAGGAATATTAAACAGTCTTGCTAAAGAAAATGAAAATCTTAAAGGAAAAATAAATGAAATGGAGAAAAAACTTAATGAATTAAAAAATAAAATGTTATTTTTAATAGAGGAACAAAATAAGTTAAGAAATTATGTAAATTTTGAACCGATATCTCCTGAAATTGTTGAAATGCCCATTGGTGGTAGTTCATTAAAAGAAAATAAACTTATTTCTTTAAAAGAAAAATTAGATTATCTTTTAAATTTAACAAATACATGGGAAAAGGAGATAAAGGATTTAAAATATTTTCTTGAAAAAAATGAAAATTTAAGAAAAACAACTCCAAGTATTTCACCTGTAAAAGGTGGATTTATAACTGCAAAATTTGGTTTAAGAGAAGACCCCTTTACGGGTATTTTAAAATTTCATAAAGGAGTTGATATTGCATCTTCAAAAGGGACACCAATTTTTGCAACTGCTGATGGAATAGTTAAATATACAGGATGGAAAGAAGGTTTGGGACTTACAGTTGAAATTGACCATGGAAATGGATTTGTTACATTATATGCCCATCTTGATAGAATTTTAGTAAAGCAATTTCAAAGGGTTAGAAGAGGTGAAGTGATAGCAACGATGGGTTCAACAGGACTTGTAACAGGTGTTCATCTTCATTATGAAGTAAAACTTCTTGGTAAGAATTTAAATCCAATAAATTATATAATTCCTGATGAGGAATATTTTGATTAAATAAGATGTTTAAAATCTTTTTCTTATTAATTTTAACTTTTGGGCAAAATAAAATTCAGACAAAAAATCTTAAATGGGAAATTTGTAAAACTCCAAATTTTACAATTTATTTTACAAAAGGGGGTGAAAACCTTGCCGCATTTGCAGCAGGAGTTCTTGAAAATGCATATACAAGGCTTTCTCAGATGCTTGGTATTTCCATAAAGGAAAAAATTCCTGTTATAATTTACAATTCTCCAAATGATTTTAGAGAAACAAACATAATTCTTGATTTAATAGAAGAAGGAGTTGGGGGTTTTACAGAATTTTATAAAAGTAGAGTAGTTGTTCCTTTTGATGGTTCTTATGCCTCTTTTAAACATGTTCTTGAACATGAACTTACTCATGTTTTTGAATTCCGGATTTTTTACAAAGGTATTCATGAAATTGCACAGGAGGTTTTTTTTAATATTCCCCTTTATATTATGGAAGGTTTACCTGAATATTTTTCCTTAGGATGGGATTCTGAAACAGAAGGTTTTGTGAAGGACCTTCTTTTAAATGATTTATTTCCAAGTTTAAAGGAACTTGAGGGATATGGGGGTTATATTGTTTATAAAGTAGGTCAAGCATTTTTTTATTTTATTTATGAAACATATGGAGAAGAAAAAATATTAGAATTTTTAAATGCATTAAAATTTAGAAAATCTTTAAATAGTGCTTCTTTAAAAGTTTTTGGAATTCCAATTGACAAACTTTCAGATAAATTTTCCTATTATTTAAAAAAGAAAGTTTTTAAGGGATTTGAAGAATATGATTATCCAGATGATATAGGTAAAAGGATTACTGACCATAAAAAAGAAGGTGGATTTATGAATGTGGGACCTGCTTTATCCTATGACGGTTCAAAAATCTCTTTTCTTTCAGATAGAAAAAATTATACTGATTTATATCTTGTTTCAATATACAATTTAGAAAAAATAAATAAAATTGTTTCAGGAGAAAGGTTTCCTTCCCTTGAAAATTTGCATCTTTTAAGACCTGGTATATGTTTTTCACCTGATGGAAAATACATAGTTTTTACTTCACATGGAGATGGCAAAGAAATAATAAATTTTTATGATATAAAAAAGAGGAAAATAACAAAAAGGTATTCCTTTAAAGAATTTGATGGAATTTATACACCCGATTTTTCACCTGATGGTAAAAAATTGGTTTTTGTTGGTGTAAAAGATGGGGCTTCTGACCTTTTTATACTTGATCCTTCTAATGGCAAAATTTTTGATAGAATAACTTTTGATTTTTTTGATGAAAGAGACCCTTTATTTTTAGAGGATGAAATTTTATTTATTTCTGATAGAAACGATGAAGAAAGATACGGGAGTTATGCAATATTTTCTTACTCTTTAAAGGAGAGAAAAATAAGGAGAATAACACCATATTTAGGTAATATTTCTCATCCTTTTTATTTAGGAGAAAGTCTTTATATTTTTATATATAAAGAAAAAGGTATTTCAAATATATTTGCTTATGATAAAAAAGAAAATAAATTTTATCAGATTACAAATTTCCCATCAGGAATAAGGGAAGCAGGTTATGCAAAGGAAAGTAAGGATATGGTTTGTAGTATTCTATGGAAGGGTGGATTTGATATTTTCTATATTAAAAAGGAAAGGATAACTCAAAGGGAAAAATGGAAAGAAATTAAAATAGAGGAAAGAAAAGGTGAAGAAATAAAAAAATTTGAAGATACTGAATGGATTACTTTTACAAATTCTTTTACAATAGATTATGTGGGCGGAGCAGTTGAATATGCTCCAGAATATGGATATTATGGGAATGTAGGATTTGAAGCATCTGACATTCTTGGAAATTTAAGAATACAGTTTTTTACAGATATGACAGGTGGTGATTTAACTGTTTCCAACTGGTTTTTTGGAATTTACTATTTACCAAAAAGAATTGATTATATTTTTGAATTTTATCAATATTTTCCCTTATATCCTTATGATTCAATTTATTATTCATATGAAAGGAATCTTGGTTTCAATTTCATTACACTTTTTCCTTTAAATAAGTTTTTTAGGTTTGAAATAGGAACAGGTTTTAATTATATTGAAAGGATAATTGATAGAAATTTTTACCTACCAATTGATAGGATAGATTATTTTGTAAATTTACCTATTTATTTTGCAAGTGTTTTTGATCGTTCAACAGATTTTTATTATATTGGAATAAGGGATGGTGAGAGGGCTTACCTTGGTTTTGAATTCGGTGTAATACCTGAAATTTATTTAAAATATATTTTTGATGCAAGAAAATATTTTAGAATAACTCCTCGCTCAAATTTTGCTTTAAGATTTTTAACTGCTGGAAAAAATGGTGGTGAGAGAATACTTCCTTTTTGGCTTGGTGGTCCAAATACATTAAGGGGATATGATTTATTTGAGTTTGTTTATCCTTACATATTTTTATCCAATTTTGAGTTAAGGGTTCCTTTCCTTGATAATTTAAGATTATCTTTTCCTTTGCCTTTAAGTATTAGTAATATAAGGGCTATTCTTTTTATTGATAACGGTTTTGGATGTAATAAAATAGAAGAAATGAAAAAGTTTAAGAGAAAAATACTTGGTGATTATGGATATGGATTGAGATGGAAGCTTGGATACTTTGATTTAAAACTTGATTTTGCTTATAAATTTCAAAAAAAGTTTTTTGGTAAACCAATTGTATGGCTTACTTTCGGAAGAGATTTTTAAATAGATGATAAGAATAATTTTTTACTTTATAATTTCACAGAAAGAAGAAGGGAGTATTTTTGCATTACTTTTGCCTTTTATTTTATTTTTTATTTTTTTTTATCTTTTTTTAATCCTTCTAGAGCAGAGAAAAGAGAGAAAACATAGGGAGATGTTAAAAAAATTGAAAAAGGGTGATTATGTTTTAACATCATCAGGTATGTATGGAATTGTTTCAAAAATTGAAGAAAACACCGTTACTTTAAAAATATCTGAAAATGTTTTTGTTAAATTTGAAAAATGGGCAATTCAAACAGTTTTAAAAAAGAAAGAAGAGAATGAAAAATAAAATAAAAATTTATGGGGAAAAAGTTTTGAGAATGAAAGGTGAAGATGTTAAAAATGGGGAAGAAGTTAAGGATATTGTTTCTGAGATGATGGTGATTTTAAAAGAAATAAATGGTCTTGGTCTTGCAGCACATCAAATTGGAAAACCCCTCAATCTTTTTATAGTTAATTTTGATTTATTTGAAAAGGGAAAAGGAATTAAAGAGTTTATAAATCCAAAACTTTTATACTATGAAGGTGAGGAAACTATGGAAGAGGGCTGTCTTTCAATTCCAGAATTTTATGTAGAAATTCCACGCCCTAAAAAAATTTTTATGGAATTTTTTGATTTAAATATGAATAAAAATTTTATAACTGCAGAAGGTCTTTTGGCAAGAGTTTTATTGCATGAATATGACCATATAAATGGAATTTTAATTTTTGATAGATTAAAAGAAGATGAAAGAAAAATAATAATAGCAAAATGGAAGAAATTATGGAAGAAAAAAGAGGGGAAAAATTTAAAATAGCATTTTTTGGTTCTGGAATTTTTGCTCAAAAATTTTTGACAAAAATAATTGAAAAGGAATTTATCCCTTCTATAATTATAACATCTCCTGATGCTCCTTCAGGAAGGGGAAGAGAATTAAAACCTTCCAAAGTTAAGGAAATTGCCTTAGAAAAAAATATAGAATGTTTCTCCCCTTATGACCCTAATAGTCCTGGTTTTTTGGAAGAATTAAAAAAATATGATATTGATTATATAATACTTACAGATTATGGAAAAATCCTAAAAAAAGAACTTCTAAGTTTACCAAAAATTGCTCCTTTAAATCTTCATCCTTCACTTTTGCCAAAATATAGGGGTGCTGCTCCCCTTGAAAGGGCAATAATGAATGGTGAGAAATGGACAGGTTTTACAATTTTTATAATGAATGAAAAAATAGATGCAGGTGATATTGTGTATCAAGAGAAGATAGAGATAGATGATAAGACAAAGGGTGAGATTGAGGATGAAATATGTGAACTTGCAAGCAATATATTTCCTGATATTTTATTAAAAATTTCAAAAAATGAAATAGAGCCAAAACCTCAAAAAGGGGTCTCAACTTATGCTTCAAAAATAAAGGAGGAAGAACTTTGGATTGACTGGAAAAAGGATAGTGAAGAAGTTAAAAATAAGATTCATGCATTATCTCCTACCCCTGGTGCAAGAACTCATTTTGATGGAAAATATACAAAAATATATAAGGTTAGAGTTTATAAAAATATGAATGGCCCGCCAGGGAAAATAAAAATAGAGGAAGGTGTTCTTTATGTTTTTTGTGGGAAAGGTGCAGTTGAAATTCTTCAAATTCAACCTGCAGGCAAAAAAATAATGGATGCAAAGGAATACATTTTGGGATACCATCCTTTATGGGCGGAATAGGAAAAATTATGATTTTTATAGGTTCTCTTTTTATAATTTTTGGACTCCTTTTTCTTCTTTTTGAAAAAATCCATTTACCAAGAATGCCTTTTGATATATATATAAAAAAAGATAATTTTCATTTGTTTTTCCCAATTGGGACCTCTTTAATAATTTCCCTTATTTTAACAATTATTTTAAATATTTTAATAATCATTTTTAAAAAATAGTTTATTGAAATAATTTTCAATTTTACTTTATAATTAATCTATGAATATTATAAATTTGATGGTTGCAAGTTCTTTTTTTATAAATGGAGGTATTTACTTCCCCTTAGGAAAATCCTCTTCTAATTTAAATCCAGGTTTTGGCATTGGGGGTGGTAAATATTTTGAAAATTTTGGAATTCTTTTTCAATTTAAAAGTTTTAATTTAGAAAATTCAAATTTTTCTATTTTTTCTCCTGGTTTTTCCTTCCCTTATAAATTTTTTAAAAATTTTTATACAGGTCTTTCAATTTTTTATTCTTTTATTAAACTAAAAAGAAATAATTTAGAAGAGATTGGTGGAACATTTTCTCTTAACACCTTTTTAAAAATTTATTCGGAGAATGAGAAATTTGGAAGTGCTTTTGAATTTGAATTTTTAAAAGGTGAAAATCAAAACATTTTTTTAATTGGTTTTTTAATTGAATTTAAATGAAGTTAAATCTTTTTGAAAAAATAAAACTAAAAATTAAATTTTATAAATTTTTTAAAGAGAAATATTTTTTAAAATTTCCTTTTGATTTAAATTCTTTTGAAAATATGGTGTTTTTTTTGCCAGAAGATAAAAAAGAATCCCTTTTTCTTTTATCTTTTATTCATAATTTAGAAAAAAATTTTAAAAAAGAAATTAAAATATTTGCACCTGAAATTTTTTTGGAATTTTCAGATCTTTCAAAAAATTTAATTTTATACGATAATATTAATTATAGAACTTTAAAAAATTTAAACAATCAAATTATAAATAAAAAAACAATAATTTTTGACTTCTGTAATAAAAATGAATTTAAAAAATATGTAGTTAAACTTGCTACATGGATTTCAAATAAAAATACCGGTAATTTAATAATAAAAATTCCTGCTCAAAAAATTTTTAATTTAATTGGTTTAAAAAATGAACAAAATAATTGTTGAAAATAGAAAGGTTTATAGGGATTATGAAATAGCTGAAGAAATAGAAGCTGGGATGGAACTTCTTGGATGGGAAGTGAAATCAATTAAAAATGGCGCAATTTCTTTAAAGGATGCATTTGTTAAATTTGAAAATGGAGAAGCATTTCTTTTAAATGCATATATTGCTCCTTATAAATATGCGGGCCTTTTACCTTGTAATCCTGAAAGAAAAAGGAAATTGCTTCTTAAAAAAAGTGAAATAAAAAGGCTTATGGGAAAGGTAAAAGAAAGGGGATTCACAATTATTCCTTTAAAGGTTTATTTAAAAGGAAGATGGATAAAAATTTTAATAGCACTTGCTCGCGGAAGGAAAAAATATGAAAAAAGACAAATTTTAAAAGAAAGGGAAATAAAAAGGGAAATTGAAAGGGAATTAAAGAGGAATGTTTAACATTTTTTTTCTTTTTTCTCTTTTAAAACTTTTAAGTCCCGAAATATATTATTTTAATGATAGTGTTAAAGTTTTAATAAAAAAAGAGGGTTATTTAGATAAATTTGAAAAGAAAATAAAAGATAAAGAATTTATAATAGTTTTCCATAATGCTTCCTTTGACTTTCCATTAGAATATAATACTGAAAATGAATATTTAAAAGGTATTGAAATCCAAAAAGAAGATGAAAATTTAATTTTTAAATTTAAAATAACAGAAAATGTCAAAAAGTATCGTATAAAAAAAGAGGAAGATAAAATAGAGATTTTATTTTTTGGAGAAAAAATAAAAGATGAAAATAGAAAAATTAAAAAAATAGTTATTGATCCAGGACACGGAGGGGAAGATCCTGGAGCATGTGGGAAAAATGGAACAAAAGAAAAGGATGTTAATCTTCAAGTTTCAAAAATTTTAAAAAAATTAATAGAAAAGGAATTAAAAATTAAAGTTATTTTAACAAGAGAAAAGGATACTTTTTTATCACTTAATGAAAGGTCAAGAATTGCAAATAGGGAGAAGGCAGATATTTTTCTTTCAATTCATTGTAATGCTTCCAAAAATCCATTAGCTTCAGGTCCTGAAGTTTATTTTTTATCAGAAGCAAAAACAGATTGGGAAAGAGCTGTTGAGGCTCTTGAAAATGCATCTTTAAAATTTGAAATGTCTGAAAAAGAAGCAAAAACTCTTCTTGATGCAATACTTTCTGACCTTGCTCAAACAGAATTTTTAAAAGAATCCCAAAAACTTGCTGAATTTCTTCAAAAAAAACTTGTTTCTGATGAAAATTTTGATAGGGGGGTAAAGCAAGCAGGTTTTTATGTTTTATTAGGTGCCTATATGCCTTCTGCACTTATTGAAATTGGATTTATAACAAATCCTGAAGAAGAAAAAAAATTAAAGGATAAAAATTATATAGAAAAGATTTGTAAAAAAATATTAGAAGGTTTAAAAGAATTTATAAATTGGTATGAAAAGTAAATTTATGTTGCAAATTTGCAACATATTATAAAATTTCATATTAATTTAATTTAAATTTAAAATTGGCATAAAAATTTCATAAAATAAAATGGGGTGAAAAATGAAAAGGATTAATTTAAGATTGCCAAAAGATTATATACCAGCTTTTAGAAGAGTTTTTAAAGAGTTAGAAGGAAATTCTTTAAATGTTATATATTTATATTCACCCCCTGGTTATGGAAAAACAACAACTCTTTTAAAATTTTTTGAGGAGAAAAAAATTAATCCTGTATGGATTCAACTTGAAGAAAGCGATAAGCATATAGATGTTTTTGAAATAGGTATTTTAGAAATACTTTCAGATTTTTCATCTACTTTAAAAGAAGCAATTTCTTTGATAGAAAGAAAAAATATACCTGAACTATTTTGGAAAATTTTAAAAGAGGAAAGCAAAAATATTTTTTTACCCCCAAATACCTATTTTGTATTTCTTGATACATATCATTTAATGGAAAATTTTGGTAAAGTAATAAAAGATATAATTTTACCAATTTTTAAGATAATTCCTGCAAAATGTGTAATTGAGGCAAATTTGCCATATGAATTTGAAGGAGATGTTAAAATAATTGATGAAAATTTCTTTAAATTGTCATCCGAAGAGATAATAAAAATTGGGGAAATTTTTGATGAAAAAATAAGTTATGAGGATGCTAAAATATTAAGAGAAAGAACAGATGGTTGGCTTTTACCTTGCATTTTATTTTTTAAAGATAAAAGGGATACAAAAGCAAAATTAGAGCGTCTTTTAGAATGGCCAGAACTTTTAGAGGGGCTTCTTGAAGAAAATTTTAAAAAATTAAATGAAGAGGATAAGATAAGTTTGCTTACACTTGGACAATTGAGAGAGTTTAGTTTAGGTGCAATAAAATGGATTTTAGGATATGAGAATCCTGAAAGGATAATAAATAAATTGAAGGAAAAGGGTTTTGTAATAATTGAAGAAATAAAAGAGGGGGTTTTAACTTATAAATTCCATCGCCTTTTAAAATCTTATCTTGAAAGAAGACTCAAAAAATTCCCCTTAGGATATGACTTATTTTTTAGAATACAAATATATGCTCTTGATTATTTTGAAAGCATAGGAGATTTTGAAAATGCCCTTTATCATGCTATTAAAATGAGGGACCCTGTAAAATGTGGAAAATATCTTAAGGTAATAGCTACAGAACTTTTTAATGAAGGTAAACTCTCCGTAGTAGAGGATTTTATAAGAGAAATAGAAAAGGAAGAAATAATAAAAACTCCTGAACTTATGTTGTGTGAAGCAATTTATTTAAATCTTATTGAAAAATATAAGGATTCAGTAAAAATACTTGAAGAAATTATAAGGGATTTAAAAGATGAGGATTATCTTGTAGGAAAATATTTTCTTATAATGGGAAAAGAATATTTAAATGAGAAGGAAGATGTTTTAATAGAAGAGGGAAATAAGTTATTGGAGGAAATAAAAAATTATGAAGAGAGATATAGATTTGAACCTGATTTTGAAAAGGACCCCTGGAGAATAGTTAGAAGAAAAGCATATAAAAGTTCTGATTATTTTGCTTCATTAATGTATAGCAGAGTTTATAACTTTTTAGGTAATCTTTATTATTCAAAAAGGGAAATGGAAAAAGCAAGGGAATTTTATGAAAAAAGCACAAATTTTTCAAAGAAAATAAAAGATGAGAAAAGAGCCTTAGTAAGTTTACATAATATAGGACTTACTTACCTTTTTTATGGTGATTTAAAGGGAGTTGAATATTTAAAAGATATTGTAAATTTTCCTCTTTTAATTCCACTAAAAGCATTTTCTCTAAATACTCTTGGCACATATTATGAAATATTTGAGGGGGATCTTGAAAAGGCAGAAGAATGTTATAAAAAAGCACTTGAAATTAATGAGTTCTTTAATCAAAGAGAAAGAATTATATCAAATATTTCAAATTTAACATATCTTTACTTAAAAAAAGGAGATGAGAAAAAGGTTTTTGAATATCTTGAAAAACATGAAAAATTTGTTTTTGAAACAGAAAATAAAAAATTAATAAATTCCTTTTATATGAATAAGACAGAAATTCTTATACATCTTGACAAAATAGATGAGGCAAAAGAAGTATTTAAAAATATAAATGAAATTGAAGTTTTGAAGTTTGAAGAAGATAAATATTTTAAATTTTATGTTGAAGGTAAATTGAAGTATGTAATGGGTGAAATTGATAATGGAAAAGATTTGATAAATAAATTTCTTGAATGGTGTTTTAAGAATTATCCCTATTATAATAAACTTGATATTCTTTATTATTTATACATTCTTTATAAAAAATTTAATGACCCAGATTTATTAAAAATAAGAAAATTTGCGGAAGATTTAATAAGAGAAAAGGGATATTTGAAAAGATTAAGGGATTTTGATATAGAATAAAATTCTTATGCTCTTTTTCTACTTTTTATTTTGTTTAAATTCGTTTATTGTATCAAGGGGAGAAATTTATGTTTTTAACTCTGAAAAAAATTTTTTAAAAAAGGGAAAAAACAAAATATATCTTGAAAAAAATTTTTACAATGCTTATGATGTAAAATACGATCCCCTTTGGATTTACATCCTTTTACAAGAGGGTTTATATGTGATAAATCCTTTAACAGGCAAAATATTATCTTTTTATAAATTTAAAAAAAATTATTTAAAATTTACAAAGGATGATGAAGGCAATTTCTATTTCCTTACTTCTTCTGGAAAAATTAAACTTATAAATTTTACAAAAGGGGATTCCTTTTATCTTGATTTTTATCCTAAGAAAAATGTTTTAAAATTTGAATTTTTTGATAAAAAATTGTATTTTATTTATAAAGATGAAATAGTATTTTTTGATTTAGTTAAAAAAGAAATAAAAAAAGAAATTGAGGGAAAATGGGATGGTATTTTCAAATACCTTTCAAATACCATTTTTTGGAAAGAGAATTGCATTAAAATTAAAAATGAAGAAGAAAAGGAGCTTTGTATAAATTTTAAAATAGATGATTTAATAGTATTTAAGGATACAATTTTTATAATTTCCTCTGATTCAATTATTAAATTGCCTTTTAAAGAAATTAAATGAAGGTTATTTTACTCCTTTTTTTATCAAAGATAATAAAGGAAATTTTTTTACCAGGTAAAGAATTTTTAATATTAAAAAATCCAGTTATAAATACAATTAAAGTTTATTCAAAAAGAGAAATAAATTATAAAATAAATGGAGACACAATTTTTTTTGAAGGGATTCTTTTTGAAAATGATACAATATATTTGGAGTATGAAAGTATTGAAGTTGATTCAGTATATAAAAAGAATGAAATTAAATATAAGGAAAAAAAAGAAGCTTTAACAAAAGAAAAGGAAGAAAAAAAAGAAGGGGGAGAAATTTCTGTAAAAGGATTTAAGGAAGCAGGTTTTAAGATAGAAGAAGGAAATTTTATAGTTACACAGAGCACAAATATTAAAGTAAGTGGTAAAATAGGAAATGATTTTGAAGTTGAAGGTATTTTTCAGGATGAAAAAATTCCATCAAGTGAAACGGTTTCAATTTCAGAATTTGAGGAGGCCTATTTCAATATTAAATCTCCATATTTTAAGAGTAAAATAGGTGAATTTTCTTTAAAAGAAGAAGATATTGAAAGAAAAATATTGGGGATAGAAGGTGAAGGTAAAAACAAAAATTCATTTTTTAAAATAGGAACAGGTTATGGAAAAGGAATTTTTGAAAGTGTAAAAATAGATTTAATTCCTGGGAAAAATGGACCATATTTTTTAGGAATTAGAGAAGGAGAAAGGATTATTCCTGGTTCTGAAAAGGTTTTCCTTGACGGTAAAATTTTAAAGCCCGGAAAAGATGAAGATTATATAATGGATTATGAAAAAGGGATAATTAATTTTACTCCCCGTATAGATATTTCACCTTCTTCAAATTTAAGAATTGATTTTGAAAAAATTGAGGGTGGTTTTGATAAATATTATTTTCTAACAGGGGCTTCCCAAAAAATAAATAATATAAATTTAAATTTATTATATTTTCTTGAGAAAGATTTGCAAAACAATCCATTTTTTTCTTTAAATGATAGTGACAGAGTTTTTTTAAAAGATTTAGGGGATAAAAATAGGATAATTTATAGAAAAGGTTATGAATATGTAGGTAAAGGGAAAGGGGATTATATTAAAAAAGGTGACACTCTTATATATGTGGGAAAAAATAATGGGGATTATGTTGCAGAGTTTATGTATGTGGGAATGAATAGGGGAAATTATATATTTAATGATTTAAAGGGATATTTTGAATATGTTGGTGAAGAAAAGGGTGATTATATTCCTCAAAAAATTATTTATGTTCCTTTTAGAAAAAATTTTTTAAAAATTTCTTCAATTTTCAAAGAACAAAACTTTGAAATTTTTTCTTCAGAATTTGATAAAAATACCTATTCAAGAAAAATGGATGGAGATAATTTAGGTTTTGGTTTTAAATCAAAAAATAAATTTTATTATAAAAAAGAAAATTATGAAGGTGGAATAAATATTTTAAGTAAATATTTTAATAAAAATTTATCTTTTCCTTTTAGAGAAAATGAAGCAAATTATGAATTTCTCTGGAAAATAAAAGGAGATGAAAGGGAAAGATTTTTAACTTCTCCCTATTTTATTTATAAAAATTTTTTAAGATTGCAAAATGAATTGGGATATTCAAAAACAGATTCAGGGATTTCTAAAAGGGAAAGTTATGGATTTGAAATTTTAAAAGGAATAGAATTTGGTGAAATTTATGAAGAAATAAAAGAAAGGAAAAAGTGCTTTAGAAACCAGATTTATCTTTCAAAAAAATTTAACAATTATTTTTTTCATTTTAAAAATGTTTTTGAAAATTTTGAATCCATTTCAAATTCAAAGGAATTTTCCTTTGGCTCTTACAATTTATTTTTAAAAATTTCTGAAAATATTGTATTTAAAAAAATTTATACAATTTCTCCCTCCATAAATTACAATTTTAAATTTAAAAATTTATTTTCTTTAAATGGTGTTTTCAAATATTTAATAACTAAAAATTATATTAGGAAAATTAAAAAAAATTATTATTACACTTCCTTCTTTTCCTTTTCACCTTATGAATTTTTAAATTTTAATTTAAATTTTATGAAAAATCCTGAATCTTCCTATGAAAAAAATTTTGAATATATATTTGTAGGTAAAGGTAAAGGAAATTTTTCTTATGATTCCCTTACAAATACCTTCTATCCCGATGAAAATGGAAGTTATATAAGAAAAGAATTTTTTATTACAAAGGATGAAGGTGCTTTTAAAAGGGAAATAAATTCAAAATTTGAATTGTCAAAAGGGCTTCTCTTTTTATTTCTTACTTTAAACAAAGAAGATAAAAATTTCTATGAAAGAAATCTTTTTAAAAATGAAAATTATTCCTTAAACTTAAATTTAGAACTCCCCATAAATACAAATTTTTATACTAATTTTACAAAAATTGAAGATAAAGAATATTACATTAATCCCTTATTTACATATTCTTTTGAATCAAATATTAATTTCAAGAAAGAAATAAATAGATTAACCCCTGAAATGGGTTTTTCTTATTATTATTCTTTGGAGAAAGAAAAAGAAAAAATGGAAAAAAGGGGAAATAAGTTTTTGACAGGAATTAAAAGAGATTTTTATAAAGGCAGTTTAAAAATTAATTTAAATTATGGAATTGAAAAGAGATTATCTCCAATTTATTTTAAAAAGGTTATGCATAAAAACTCTTTTGAATTTATCCCTTCTTTAACTTTTTCTCTTTTTGATATAGATATAAAAAATGAAATATCCTTTATATTTCAAATTGTCAAAAATCCCTTTTCAAATATTTCTTTTTATGAAATAGAAAAATGGAGAATGGAGGAGAGAATTTCTTTATCAAAAAGGATTAAAGATAATTTTGAAATAAGTTTAATAAATTTTTTAAAAATTGGACAAA
>CAZUSI010000005.1:0-11184 GCA_964623395.1 uncultured bacterium
CACATTTAGATTTCACCTTTTCTAAACTTCTCTTGAATTTTTTTAATTTTCTTTGGTAAATTTTTCCTTAATAAATTTCCAAAATATAACCATTTAAGTTTTTTTTCATTATCCCATTTTAAATATTCTTTAATCATTTTCTTATTTAAATAATAACTAAAACCCTTTTCTTTCATAATTTAAAACTTTTCTCAAATTCTCTACATCAAATTTGTCCTGTTTCCTTTTTGTTTTTGATTTTATAAAAATTAAATCATCAATCCCAATTACAGGAACTTTTTCATTAAAAATTTTAAAATATCTGGAATTTAATTTTAATTTTTCATAAGGTATTGGGGACCAGATTATAATATCAATTTCTGATAGAACTTCTTTCTCATTGTAAAAGGTTATAGCTTTTAAATTCTTTTCCTTTATTAATTTCTTAAGAATCTTTAAATTTGTAAGTTCTAATGGGTTTAAAGGAATTTTCAATTTATATCCCCATTTTAAAAGTTCCTTTATTATTTTTGAAATATTCTTTTTATTAAGTTTTACCATTATATCAATATCATAGGTCATTCTTGGAACTCCATAAAGATTAACTGCAAGACCACCTGTTAGGATATAATCAATTTTTAAATCATTTAATCTTTTAAATATCTTGGGGTAATCCATAAAAGATTATTCCCTCTTATAGTATTTTGAATAGTATTTGTAATACTTATAATAGTAATAAGCTCCTCTTTTAATTGGAACAAAATTAAATACTGCACCTATTAGATCACCACCTGAATTTTTAATTAAATCAAGAGATTGAAGAAATGTATCAAAATGGGTATATGAATATCTTAAAACAATTATTACTCCATCAGTTTTTCTTATTATTGAAAGGGGATCAGAAAATAAAAGTATTGGAATACCATCAATTAATACATAATCAAAATCTTCTTTCAATTCCTTTAAAAATTCTTCAAATTTTTTTGATTCAAAATAAATTCCTGGATTTGGGGGCACTTTACCTGTTGAAATTAAATATAAATTTTCATCAATTTTATTTAAAATAGAAGACAAATCCATATTCTCAACTAAGTAATCAAAAATTCCTTTATTTATTTTTAAATCAAACATTTTTTCCATTTCTCTTTTTCTATAATCAGTATTTACAATAACAACTTTTTTACCAAAATCCTTCAAAACTTTTCCAAGATTTAATGTTATAAATGTTTTGCCTTCAGATGGAGTTCCTGATGTTATATATATTAACTTATACTTTTTTTCAGGATTAACAAAATTCAAATTAAAGGAAAGTTTTTTAAAATCTTCATAAACTATGCTATCTTTCTCAAGAATTTTTAAGCTTGGAGTTTTTTTATTCAAAAAATCAAAAAAGAAATTGTTTTTTTCATTTGCATCTGGAATTAAACCAAGAAGTGTAATTTTATCTTTTAATATTTCAGTATCCTTAATTCTCGGATCAAAATATTCAATTATAAATATTATTAAAAGGGAAAGAAAAATTGAAATGAAAAAGGAAAATATTAAAATTAAAGATGTATTTCTCTTATTTACAGGAACAGAGGAAAGAGTTGGTGGATTTACTATTTTTAAATCAGGTGTTATTCCTGCCTCCTGTATCTTTATCTCTTCCAATTTCTCTGCAAAAAAGGAATATAGTTTTTCAATTCTTTCCTTTTCCTTTTCAAGTTTTGCAAGAAGAATTTCTTCTTGTGGAATTTCCTTTAATTTTTCTGAAAGATTTTGAATTTGCTCCTCTATCCCTTTTTTTTCAATCTTTATTGATTCCATCCTTTTTGAAATTTCTTCTTTCATACCTTCCCTTAATGCAGAAAGTTTTGAAAAAATTTCTTTTATCTTTGGATGTTCAAATGAATACTCTTTCTTATAACTCCTATATTCTGTTTCAATTTCAATTAAATCTGTATAATATTTTTGAAGAATTGGATCATCAAGAACTGCTACCATAAAATTTGGGATTTCATCACTTATAATTTCCCCTTTTGAAATTTTTTCATTAAAATCTCCAAATAATTTTTCTTTTAACAAAATCTTCTCTTTTTTTGATTCAAGTTCTGAAATCCTTGATATTAAACTTTGTGTTTTTGCTTGAAGATTAACAATTTTTTCCCTTTCCTTAAATTTTCTAATTTCATTTTCAATTGAATCAAGTTTTGAAGAATAAAGGGAAAGTTGAGATTCTATAAATTCTCTTGACTTTACATATCCTCTTGTTTTTTCCAAAACATCATATTTTAAAATAAAATCTGATAAACATTTTGCTATTCTAAAAGCATCGTAAGGATTCCCCCAATATAAATTAATTCTCATTATACCAAGAAGATTTAGTGATGGGGAAAGTTCTCCTGCAGTAATCAAATCTTTTGAAATTATTTCACCTGAATAAGGAATCCCTGAAAAAACTTCTTTTTCTAAGGTCTTTGTTTCAAGAACCTTTATATTTATTGAATTTCTAATTGCAAGAGAAATTTTATCAATTGGATAAAAGGATATTTTGAAATTCTTTTCTGGTTTTTCAAGAATTTTAAATTCAACAGGTCCTATATCAAAATATTCACTTATTTTTCCCTTACCAATAATTTTACCATCCTTATCCTTAACTTCAAAATTTTTTTCATCAATAAATTCAATAAAATATGGACCCAAATAGGAATTATATTCTTCTTTTATTCTTGAATCTATCTTTAAATTTTTAACATCTTCAATTTTTAAATAAAGGTCAAAGGAATCTGCTATTTTTTTAGCAATTTCAACATCCATAATATTTGATATAACCCTTTGAAGGGTAGGGACAATTTGAGAAATGGGGGAATAATAGGGGGTTCTTTCAGAAAATATATCTTCTCGTCCCCTTTCCTTTGATATTCCAATTTCAAAACTTGCTTTATAAATTGGAATATAAGGTTTTCTAAAATGATATATTAAAAGAAAGATAAAGGAAAGTAAAAAAATTAGAAAAAATAAATTTAATCTTCTAAAAAATAAATTTAAAAAATATTTTAAAGTGAAAAATTCTTCTTTTCTCAAAATATTATTTCTCTAAAAGTTTTAATCTTTTTTCGGTTTTATCAAGGTATTCTTTTGCCTTTGCATTATTTGGATCAATTGCAAGAATTTTTTGTAAAATTTCCTTTGCTTTTTTATAATTCTTATTGTTATATTCTGAAATTGCAGTATTTAACATCTTTTCTATATCTTCTTTTGTATAAGTGGGCTTTTCAACTTTTTTCTCTGGTGCAGGTTTTTTCTCAACTACTTTTGGTCTTACCATTTTTTCAGAAAGCTCGCTTATTTTTGCCTTTGCCTCTTCATTTTCAGGGTCAATTTTTAAAACTTCCTGCCAGGAAGATATTGCACCTTGAAAATTTCCTCTTTTTTCATAATCAATTGCTTTTGCCTTAAAACTTTCTATTTTTGTATTAAACTCATTTAAAAAGCTTTCATATTCATATTTAAGATTAGGATAATTGGGAAATGTATTTAAAGCAAGTTCATAATTTCTTTTTGCTTCAATATAATTACCTTTTTCCTTATATTCCCTTGCATTTTTAATATACCTTTCACAAGTTTCCTTTCTTAAAACAAGAGGTTTCAAATATATCCTTGCAAGGAAGATTTCTTTTTCTTTTGAAATATTTAATCTTGCAGTTATTTCTTTATACCCTTCCTTTTCTATTTTTACAAGATAATTTCCTGGCATAATTTCTTTCCCTGTAATTCCTTTATCATCAGTATAAATTGGAAGCATTCCTGTCTCTAAGAATGTTATTTTAACCCCTTTAATTGGAACTTTAATTTCCTCATCATAAATTTCAAATTTAACATATACAGGTAAAGGTTTTGGAGGTGCTATACCTGAATTTATACTTAAACTTGCTGTTAACCTTGGTGATAAAGGATATGTTTTTGAACCCCAAAATATATGTTCTAATTTATTTGTTTGAATTGTAAATTGAAATATATCTTTTTCAAATTTTATACCAAAATTGAAATCCCTTCCATCTGCCTCTAAGATTGCTGATAAATAATTTGTTATAAGAAATTTTATTCCACCAAAAATACCAAATGTATAGTCATGAAAATCCTTTGAAAATATATCAAGATTTAAATATTTGCTTCTTGGTCCATAACCTATAAATTCCCCCCTTCCAATCCCTGCATTTATTATAAACCTTTCACCAATTTTTTTTGTAGAAACTAAATAAAGGGAAAGAATTTCAGGATTTCTATGTTCGTAATTCTCATCCTTAAATCCACCTTCAGGTGGCTCGCCTCCAGCAGGATTTATATATTTTTTATAAGTTATATTCCTTATTCCCATTGCAATAGCAGGAATGTTTCTAATTTCATCAATTATTTGATAGGAAAGATCAAGACCTATTTCCCTTAAAGTGTATATCTTTAAAGTAGCAGAATATTTACTGTTAAATATTCCTTGAATAAATAGATCAAAATCATAGGGATGGGGTTCAAATTTTTCTTCTAAATTTCTTAAAGCAAAGGATGTTGTAAAACCACCTTCCCAAAAATTAAGAAGCTTGGGAAAATAGGCAGTTGGTGTTTCAATTAAAGTATTTGAGGAAATTAATTGGGATAATAAAATTTTTAAAATTAAATTACACATTTTTACCTCCTTTTAAAGTTTTTAAATTATAAAAAAAAATTAATTTTTTGTCAAGTTTCTTTAAATTTTTAAAATCTTAAAAATATACTCTTTATCAATAAAAATTCTTAAAAAATAAACCCCTTTACTTTTATTTTTTAAAATATCAAAAGAATAATTTCCCTTTTTTAAATTACCCTTTAAACTAAAAACTTCTCTTCCTAAAACATCAAAAACTTTTATTGAAACAAATTTTTCATAAGGTAATGAAATTTTTAAATATTCCTTTTTAATTTCAATTAAAGGTAAATTTCTTTCATATTTTTCATCAGCTCTTACATATCTTATTATTATTTGAGGTAAAAAGGATGGGTTTCCAAAAATATCTTTTATTGTAATACTATCAGGATAAATTGTATCACCTGAAGATACATTTGGATAACCGGAAGAAGAAGAAGGATGAATGTATAAAATTGAATCAGATAACCATTCTATTATTTGAACCTCACCATTTCCAGAAAGCCATGAATGGTTATTTGAAAGTTTTAAAATTAAATCTATATTTGATGAATTTATAAATGGTTTATTTGTTTTTTCATCAAATTTTAGAATAAAATGGTCAAAAGGAGAATTTGGTGAATTTCCATAAGGATAATAATCAAAAAATATTGCTTCATAAATAAAGGGGGATTTTAAATCATAAGAACCCTGTAAATAAACTATTGTATCACAAACATTTTGATTTAAATCCTTTATCTTTGTATGAATATGAATAGAATCAGAAGGGAAAAATGAAGGTAAACCATTTCCTGTGAATGTTATACATAATGTTGATTCATTCTTCCATACTATTTCATTTATTAAAACATTTTGATTCTGCCAACTTTTACCAATTAAATCAAAATATATTTCAAGACTTTCTGGTGAAAGAAAGGGTGTATTTGTCTTTTCTGAAAATAAAAAATAAAGGGTATCATCATAATCTATTCCATTCTCTTTAAAAATCCCATCAGATAAAATTGAATAAACTTTTGGTGGATAAATATCATCATAAGAGCCAGTAATTAAAATTTCACCAAAACCTTTATTCCCCCATATATCCTTTACATTTTCTGAAAGTTTTAAAGTATCACCTGGATATGGAATATCAGGTCTTATAGGTCCCATAAATATTAAAAGTGTTTCCCTTTCCCCTTTCCATTTTATTGAATCAAAAGGAGAAAATTTTTTATTACCAGAAAGTATAAAGAGGGAATCTATGTTTAAGGGAGTTATTATTAAAGAAGTATCTATTTTTTCAGAAAAAACAATTTCAATATAATCATCTTCTTCATAACCATTCTGCTGGTTTCCTCCATCTTTTGCCTTTGCAGAAATTATATAAGGACCTATTGTATCTATTTCATATTCTATTTTTATTTCATCAATAAAGGGTCTTTTTGAAATTGTATCATTTAAATAAAATTCAACTCTATATTGTATATATTTATCACCCGGTTTACAGGAAGGATAATTTAATATTGAATCACCCTGGTTAACTGGAATGCATTCTTCCCATGGGGTTGCATTTGCCATTGAAGGAACTTTATCAGTTCTTACTTTAATTTTAATATTTGAATAGGGTGTTATTGAATCTATAAAGAAAATTCTTCCCCATAAAATCCCACCATTTATACTTTCTGGAAGTGCTTCAAAAACTGACGATTCAATATAGGAAAAGGAAGCCCAATAATTTTTATAAACAAATGGGCTATCAGCCCTTAAAGTTAAAAATACACTATAATCATCAGTTTCAACAATACTATTTGCCTTTTTGTTTTGTGGAAAAATAAAAATTGTATCCCATTTATCTCCTTTTTTAAAGGATTTTAAAATATATTTTTCATCAAGGATTAAAAATATACCTGATTTTCCTGTATATATATCTGTTGTTAATAGATTAAAATCAACAGTTAAAGAATCTGGAAATTTTATTCCTTTATTAAAGGACCTAAAAATTTTTGTGCATCCTTCTGAAATTGCATAAATTATTGAATCTTCATCCTCACAAATCTTTTTAACATAATTTCCTTCAAATGTATCAGCATCTAAAACAAAATTTGAAATATCTTCATCTAAGGAATAATGAAGATAAATATTTTTTGTAATTGCTAAAAGTTTATTATCTTTTGTTTTAAAAATATAGGAGTAGGTACCATAGGCATAAGGAAGGTTTAATGAATTAAAATTGCCAGATATGCTTGTATTCCAATATATTCTATCATATCTATAAGAAGAAAAATAGTATCTATAAGTGTAAAAAGAAAAGAGAAAATTTGTTATATCAAATTCATCTGTATATCGATATGTCCAATTTGAGGAATTTATTAATTTATAATAATAAGAACCCCTTCCCCATGGGTCCTGTCCCCATACAAAATAGTAATTTTCATTCCTTCCAATACCATTTATAACTGCACAATAAGGATGTTTGAAAAATATTTCTAAATTTTCATTTAATAAATTATATTTGAATATTTTTGAGGTATCAGGGGATGGAAAATTTTCGGAAATATAAATTGAATTGTCTTCTTTAATATAATTTAAATTTTTTATTTCTCCATATCCAAAATTACTCAAATCAATCTTTTTATAAAATCCACCTATTCCAGGTTTTAATTTTCCCTTTGGTGCTTTTACATCTATTTTATATCCTTTAAAATATTTTGTTGAATCTTGCCAAATTTCTTGCCCCCCTCCATTTTCCCAATTTGTTTGTATCCAAAAAAGTGAAAATATAAAAATATTAAAAATCATGGTGCGCCAAGTTTATAAATTTTACTGGATTTTACATCTTTAAAGAAACCTCTTGCATCAAATATTATTTTTGAATTGTTTAAAATTATTTCCCTTTTAAAAATTGAATGGTCAGTTAAAATAACTGAAATGTCATATTTTCTAATTGTTTCTGGAGAAAATTTTAAAGATTTTAATTTTTTATTTTTTAAATTTATTTCAGGAATATATGGGTCTATATAAGAAATTTTTTTAACTTTATCAAATAAAAGTTCCATAACCTTTAAACTTGGCGAATGCCTTGTGTCACCAACATCCCTTTTAAAGGCAACACCAAAAATTAAAACTTTTGCATTTTTTGATAAAATATCATTCTCATTTAAAATTGATAAAATTCTTTGAGATGTATAATAGGGCATTGATTCATTTATCCTTGCAGCAAGATTTATAAATTCAAGGGGGGTATCATATTCCCATGCTTTATAAGAAAGATAATAAGGGTCAACAGGAATGCAATGACCTCCAACACCAGGTCCTGGGTAAAAGGGCATAAAGCCAAAGGGTTTTGTGCTTGCAGCAGATATTACTTCCCATATATCTATTTTCATCCTTTCACATAAAATTGCAAGTTCATTAACAAGGGCAATATTTACATTTCTAAAAATGTTTTCAAGAAGTTTTGTTATCTCAGCAACTTTTGGTGATGATACAGGAAAGACCCTATTTGTTATATTTGAATATATTTCCTTTATAAGTTCAAGTGATTTTTTACTAACTCCAGAAACAACAGCAGGTGTGTTATCTATTTTAAAGATTTTGTCTCCAGGATTTACCCTTTCAGGAACAAATCCCAAATAAAAATTTTTACCTTCTTTAAAATTTTCATCCTCTAAAATCTTCAAGATTATTTTTTCAGTTGTCTCAGGAAATGTTGTGCTTTTTAAAATTATTATTTGACCGTCTTTTCTATTATTTTTTATTTTTTCAGTTGCAGAAATTACATAACTTAAATCAGGAACTTTATTTTCATTAACAGGTGTTGGAACACATATAAAGATGCAATCTGCTTTTTTTAAAATTTTCTCATCATAAAAAGCTCTAAATATACCCTTTTTTAAAGAATTTTTTATAATTTCTTCATTCACATCTTCAACATAAATTTTTCCACTGTTTAGCATTTTTACCCTTTCTTTTGATATATCATAACCTATAACCTTAAATCCTTTTTTAAGAAGAACTTCGGCAAGGGGAAGACCAACATAACCAAGCCCCATTATACAAAAAACTATTTCCCTATTTTTTATTTTTTCTTTTAAAATTTTTATATCCATAGTTTATAATTATAAAGTAAATTGGATATTGATTTTAAAATTTTTTATCCTTATAATTAAAAACTTAATAAAGAGGTTGTTATGGAAAAGGAAAAAATTAAAAGAATCCTTGCAACAGATTGTGGCTCTACAACAACAAAGGCAATATTAATTGAGAAAAGAGGGGAAGAATATAGATTGGTCGCAAGAGGGGAAGCACCAACAACTGTTGAAAAGCCCTTTGAAGATGTGACAAAAGGAGCATTAAATGCTTTTAGAGAACTTGAGGAACTTACAGGTGTTCAAATTCTTGAAGGAGAAAAAATAATAAAAGGGGCAGAGGGAAATAGAGGGGTTGACCTTTATGTTTCAACATCTTCAGCAGGTGGAGGACTTCAGATGATGGTAGCAGGAGTTGTAAAATCAATGACTGCAGAATCTGCTGCAAGAGCAGCACTTGGTGCAGGTGCAATAGTTATGGAGGTTATTGCATCAAATGATGGAAGATTACCTTATCAAAGGGTTGATTTAATAAGAAGATTAAGACCTGATATGATTTTATTATCAGGTGGAGTTGATGGTGGAACAATAAAGCATGTTGTTGAACTTGCAGAACTCATAAAGGCAGCAGACCCAAAACCAAGATTTGGAATTGGATATGAATTGCCTGTTATATATGCTGGAAATAAAAGTGCAAGAGAAGAGATTGAGAAAATTTTAAAGGATAAAACAGCCCTATCAATTGTGGAAAACATAAGACCAACACTTGAAAGGGAAAACTTAATTCCTGCAAGGCATAAAATTCATGACCTTTTTATGGAACATGTTATGGCACATGCTCCTGGATATAAAAAACTTATGAGTTGGACAGATGCACCAATAATGCCAACTCCTGGAGCAGTTGGGCTCCTTATGGAAATGACAGCAAGGATGGAAAATATTGAACTCCTTGGAGTTGATATAGGTGGGGCAACAACAGATGTTTTTTCAGTATTTCAAGGAATATTTAATAGAACTGTAAGTGCAAATCTTGGAATGAGTTATTCAATATCAAATGTTCTTGTTGAAGCAGGAATTGAAAACATATTGAGATGGATTCCCTTTAAGATGGATGAATATGAAGTAAAAAATAGAATAAGAAATAAAATGATAAGACCAACAACAATACCACAAACTCTTGAAGATTTGATAGTTGAACAGGCAATTGCAAGGGAAGCATTAAGGCTTGCTCTCCAGCAGCATAAACTTATGGCTGTTGGATTAAAGGGAGTTCAACAGGAAAGGACAATTTCTGATGCCTTCACACAAACAATGACAGGTGAAACACTTGTAAACATGATGACACTTGGACTTATAATAGGTTCAGGAGGGATTCTTTCTCATGCACCGAGAAGGGTTCAATCTGCTATGATGATGATTGATGCTTTTCAGCCAGAAGGTATAACATACCTTGCAGTTGATTCAATATTCATGATGCCTCATCTTGGGGTTTTAACTACTGTTCATCAGGAAGCAGGATTACAGGTTTTTAAAAGAGATTGTCTTATATGGCTTGGGACATGTATTGCTCCAAAAGGAAAAGGGAAAGAAGGAAAAACTATTGGAAAAATTAAAATAATATTTGAAGATGGAAATGAAATAGAAAAGGAAATAATTTATGGAAAAATGGAAAGGATACCACTTGAAACGGGTAAAAAGGCAAGAGCAATTGTTGAACCATATAAGGGATTTGATATGGGGGCAGGAAGTGGTAAAAAAGTAGAAGGTGAATTAAAAGGTGGTGTTGTTGGAATAATAATTGATGGAAGAGGAAGACCCCTTGAAATTCCGCAGGAAATTAAAAAGAGAGTTGAATGCCTTTGTGATTGGATTTTATCCTGTGATGTATATCCTGAAAAAGAATTTATTAGCCTTGTAAAAAGATTTGAGTGAGGAAATATGAAAGAAGATTTACCTTTTGAAATTAAAAAATTGTATGAAAGATGGGAAAAGGATAAATCCTCAAAAATATTTGCAGCACTTGCTAATGCTTTAAGAAAAATAGGTCTTTATGATGAGGCATTAAAAATTCTAAATGAAGGAATTTTAAGAAATCCTGATTATGCAGAAGGTTATATTGTTCTTGGAAGAATTAATATTGAAAGAGGAAATGTAAATGAAGGTATAGAGGCACTTAAAAAGGTGATAGAATTTGACCCATACAATGTAGTTGCAACAAGACTTTTAGCTGAATGTTTTGAAAATATAGGAGATTTAAAAAGTTCTCTTGAATATTATAAAAAATTAAAAAATCTTGATCCATTTTTTGAAAATATTAATGAGAAAATTGAGGAAATTGAAAAGAAATTAGAAATACCTGAGAAAAAAGTTGAAGAAATAAGTGTATTTGAAGAGAAAATTATAGAAAAGGAAGAAGAGAAAATTTTAGAAGAAGTGCCTTTTCCTCCAGAACTTGAAGAAATTATAAGTAAAGAAGAA
>CAZUSI010000005.1:11284-35498 GCA_964623395.1 uncultured bacterium
TTTAGAAGAAGTGCCTTTTCCTCCAGAACTTGAAGAAATTATAAGTAAAGAAGAAGAAAAAGGAATTATTTTTGAAGAATTTGAAAAGGAAGAAGTTCCGCCATTTTTAACAGAGGAAAAGGTTTCAATTCTTGATGAACTTGAAAAGGAAGAAGCTCTTTATGAAGAAGAAAAAGTAGAAAAGGAAGAAGAGAAGGCAAAAATATTTGAAGAAAAGGGATTTTTTGAAAAGGCACTTGAAATATATAAGGGAATTTTAGAAAAAGAACCTGATAATGAAGAGATTAAAAATAAAATAAAAGAGATTGAAGAAAAATTAAAAATTAAAGAAGAGAAAAAAGAGGAAGAGGTTAAAGAAGAAATAAGTTTCCCCAAGATTCCTGAGGAGGCAATAAAGGTATTTGAAGAAATTGAAGAGTTTCCTCCACTTGAAGAAATATTTGAGGAAAAGGAAGTTGAAACAGAAAAGAAAATAGAATATGAGGAAATTCCGTCTGTTGAAGAAATTACGGAAGAGGAAAAGGAAATTAAATATTCTCCCCATCCTTTTAAAGTAGAAGAAGAAAAAGAATATATACCCTTTTATGAATTTAAGGGAGAAGAAATTAAAATAGAAGAAGAAAAAATTTCTCCTGAAGTTGAAGAACTTTTAAAGAAAATGGAAGAGGAAAAGAAAAAAGAAGAAGAAAAAAGGAAAGAAATTAAGGAAGAAATTGAAAAGGAGGAAAAAATAAGAGATGAAAAAGGATTCAGAACCTTCCTTGATTGGATTGAAAAACTTAAAAAATAAAATAAATTTTATAAGAAAAGAAATGGAAAATTTAAAAATAGATGCTTATTTTGTTTACTATCTTCCAAATATTTTTTACTTAACAGGATTCAGAGGTTCTTCTGCTTATTTAATTATAACAAAAAATAAATCATACTTTATTACGGATGGAAGATATAAAGAGGAAGCAGAAAAAGAAATTGAAAAAGAATTTAAAATTTTAATACATAGAGGGTTAATAGAAACACTTAAAAAAGAGAAATTTATGAGATATATAAAAAGGATAGGATTTGAAAAAGAGGTTCTTCCTTATGGGTTTTATAAAAATTTTGAAAGGGAAACTGGTAAAAAACTTATCCCATGTGATGATATTATTAAAAAAATTAGAAAATATAAAAGTGATGAGGAAATTGAAAAGATAAAAGAAGCACAAAAAATAAATGAAAAAATATTTAACGAAATAATAGAAATTATAGAACCCGGTAAAACGACAGAAGCTTTTCTTGCAGCAGAAATAGAATATAGAATTAAAAAAAATGGAGGGGAACCTGCTTTTCCTCCAATAGTTGCAACAGGTGAAAATTCTGCTTTACCCCATGCAAAACCTTCTAAAAAAATAATTAAAAATAATAAACCTCTTAAAATAGATATGGGTGTAAAATATAAGGGATGGTGTTCTGATATGACAAGAACAATATGGATAGGTAATAAGTGTTCAAAAGAATTTGAAAAAATTTATCAAATTGTTCTTGATGCAAATAATAAAGCAATTGATTTTTTGAAACCAGGTATATCTGCAAAAGATGTTGATAAAGTTGCAAGGGATTATATTGAAGAAAAAGGATATGGAAAATATTTTCTCCATGGTCTTGGACATGGAATAGGGGTTGAAGTTCATGAGGCACCTACTTTATCATTTTTATCTAAGGATATTGTAGAAGAAGGAATGGTTTTTACAATAGAACCAGGAATATATTTACCAAATTATTTTGGAGTAAGAATAGAGGATATGGTTTATATAAAAAATGGGGAGAAAAAAATTTTAACAAAAACAAAAAAAGAATTAATTAAAATTTAAGGGGAATTTTATGGCTGAATGGAGAAAAGGAATGGTTATAAATTATGAAGGAGAATATTATATAGTTCTTGATTTTCAACATGTGATGCTTGGAAGAGGTTCTGCTTATGTAAGAGCAAAATTAAAAAATGTTAAAACTGGAAATGTTTTTGAAAAAAATATAAGAGAAAGTGACCATTTTGAAGAAGTAAAACTTTTTAGAAAACCTGGTATATTTTCCTACTCTGAAGGTGATATATACCATTTTTATGATAAAGAAACATTTGAAGAAATAAATTTTGAAAAAGAAGAACTCCAAGATGCTGTTTTTTATCTAAAAGAGAATGTAGAAGTAAATATTCTTTATATTGAAGAAAATCCAGTTGGAATTGAACTTCCAAATTTTGTTGAATTGAAAGTTATAGAGACAGAACCAGGGGTAAGGGGAGATACAGTTTCAGGTGGTTCAAAACCTGCAAAACTTGAAACAGGTAAAATAATCCAGGTCCCTTTATTTATAAATGTTGGAGATATTGTAAAAATTGATACAAGAACTGGTAAATATATAGAAAGGGTATGAAGGAAAAAGATCTTGAAATTATTAAAAAGCTTTTAGAAATAATGAAGGAAGAAAATTTAACAGAAATAGAAATTAAAAAGCCCTTTTTAAAAATAAAACTTTCAAAGGAAAAAATAAGTTTTAAAGAAATACAAGGGGTAAAAAAGGCTGAAGAAGTAAAAGAAGAAATTAAAGAAGTAAAAGAAATTAAAGAAGAGAGAAAAATTAAGGAAGATAACATATATGTAATAAAATCGCCACTTGTTGGAACCTTTTATAGAGCACCTTCACCGGATTCACCACCTTATGTAGAAGTTGGAGATGAGGTAAAAAAAGGTGATATTTTATGTATAATAGAGGCAATGAAAATAATGAATGAGATAGAAAGTGAAGTTGATGGTAAAGTAGTTGAAATACTTGTTGAAAATGCAAAGCCAGTTGAATTTGGACAAGCACTTTTTAAAATAGAAGTGAGAAAATGATAGACGCAAAAACATTTTTAAAAACACTTTTAAAGAGGATGATAGATGAAGAAGCATCGGATCTTCATTTAAAGGCAGGAAACCCACCAATTTTTAGAATTCATGGAAGACTCATAAGGACAAACCTTGAAATTCTTTCACCAAAAGACCTGAAAGACCTTGCAGCAGAAATTATGACACAGCAGCAGCAAAGAATATTTGTAGCAAGAAAAGAGCTGGACTTTGCAATAGGTGTTCCTGGACTTGGAAGATTTAGAGTAAATGCATATATACAAAGGGGAAGCATTTCAATAGTGATGCGTGCAATTCCTTCAAGAATAAGAGATTTTAGGGAACTTAATCTTCCCCCTATTTTAGAAGAACTCTCTTTAAAACCAAGGGGGTTAATCCTTGTAACCGGAACGACAGGAAGTGGAAAATCAACAACACTTGCTGCTATGATAAATCATATAAATAAGAACCAAGCAAGAAATATAATAACAATAGAAGATCCAATAGAATATCTTTTTAAAGATGAAAAATCAATAATATCACAAAGGGAAGTTGGTAGTGATACTGCTTCATTTTCAAGTGCTTTAAAACACATTTTAAGACAGGACCCTGATGTTATAATGATAGGTGAGATAAGGGATAAGGCAACAATGGATGTTGCTTTAAAGGCTGCTGACACAGGACATCTTGTTCTTTCAACCCTTCATACATTAAATGCAACAGAAACAATAAATAGAATTATATCTTTTTACCCACCTCATCAACATGAACATGTAAGAGTATTACTTGCGAGTACACTTGTTGCTTCATTATCGCAAAGGTTAATACCAACTGCTGATGGAAAAGGAAGGGTTCCTGCAGTTGAAATTTTAATAAATACACCAAGAATAAAAGAAATGATACTTGATGCAAAAAGAACAATGTTAATACCCCAAGCAATGGAAGAAGGGTATTATGAATATGGAATGCAAACATTTGATCAAAGTGTCCTAAAACTTTACAGAGAAGGTTTTATAACACTTGAAGATGCTCTACAAAATGTTACAAATCCTGACGAATTTCTATTAAAGTTAAGGGGAATTAAAACAACTTCTGAAAGATGGGAAGAGGAAGATATTGTTAAAAAGAAGGAAGAAAAAAATAAAAGGGATTGGATTGAAAGACTTGACAAATGACCTTTAAATCCTGTATTATTATAAACTGATATTATTTTATTATTATTTCTACTTCCCCCTCCTGCCTCCCCTTTTTAGGGGGAGGTTTTTTATTCAAGATTTACTATAGAATGGTCACCTATAACAAATTTTATAACTTTTCTCTTTAAATTTTCTCTTTTAATTATAACTTCTCTTCCTATTATACTTTCTTCTATCCTTCCATCAACTTCAATTATTTTACTACCTTCCATTATTATTGAATCCTCTATTTCTGATTTTATTATTTCACACCTATCATTTATAGATGTAAATGGTCCTATGTAACTATCCTTTATTAAACAATTTTTACCAATAATTATTGGTCCTCTCAAATAGGAATTTTCTAAAATTGTATTTTCACCTACACAAATTTTCCCTATAATTTTACAATTTTTTATTTTACCTTTGATATTCTCGGAAAGGTCTTCAAGTAAAATCCTATTTACTTCAATTAAATCTTCGGGTCTTCCTGTATCCTTCCACCATCCTTTAACTTTTAAATAATTAACCTTATATCCATTTTTTAGAAGCCAATTAATTGCATCTGTTATCTCGTATTCGCCCCTCCATGAAGGTTTTAAGGTTTTTATTGCCTTAAAAACATTATGATTGAAAATATAGACACCAACAAGTGCAAAATTTGTGGGTGGTTTTTTGGGTTTTTCAATCAATTTTAAAATCTTGCCATCCTTTATTAAAGCAACACCAAACTCCTGTGGATTAGGAACTTCTGAAATAAATATCTGGGCATCAGGAAGATTTTCTTCAAATTCCTTAACAAATCTACTTATGCCTTCTTTAAGTATATTATCACCAAGATACATAACAAATGGCTCTTTTCCAATAAATTCTTCTGAAATAAGTGCAGCATGTGCAATACCAAGAGGGGCTTCTTGATGTATATATGTAATATTTAAATTCCACATTTTACCATCCTGAACTGCTTCCTTTATCTCCCTCCATGTGTCACCGGTTACAATACCAACATCTTTAATTCCTGCCTCTTGCATTGCTTCAAGAGCATAAAATAAAATTGGTTTATTTGCTACAGGAATTAACTGTTTTGCGAATGTATGAGTAATAGGTCTTAACCTTATCCCTTTTCCACCTGAAAGAATTAAACCCTTCATTTTAAAATCCTTTTAATATCCATAAAAGTAACAAAAACTGCAAGTGTTAATATTATAGCAAATCCAATTGCCTGTATAACCATTTGTAAATTTTTTGAAAATCTTTTCTTAAAAATTTTTTCAATTGTAAAAATTAAAAACTGCCCGCCATCCAAAAGAGGAATTGGTAAAATGTTTATTATTGCAAGCTGGATTGATATAAAGGCAACAAAAGATATTAAAACATCAATACCCATCTTTGCACTCTCAAATGCCATTTTCCCTATAAGTATCGGACCACCAAGTGATGAAATTGGATATTTTTTTATAATTAGTCCGCCTATCACAATAAATGTTCTTAAAATTATATCAAATATTTTTGAAAAAGAATAAATTAAGGATTTAAAAAATGAAAATTTTTTTAAATCATAGGGTGGATAAACACCTATCTTACCAACTTCTTTACCTTCTATCTCTCTTTTTTCAGGAACTATTTTTAATAGAATTATTTCTTTTTTTCTTTTAATTTCAAATAAAGCTTCTTTACCTGCAAGCGTTTCAACAATGCTCACCATATCTTCCCATTTAAAAACTCTTACCCCATTTATTTTTAAAAAAGTATCTCCTTTCATTATTCCTGCTTTGTAGGCAGGAGAATTTTTAATTACTTCTCCTGCAACAGAGGGAATTAATGGATAAATACCTGATAAATAAATACTTTTTTCTTTATCAAAAATGGGTTTAAGGTTAAAAAGTAATGTATCTTTATTTCTTTCAATTAAAAGCTCTATATTATTACCCTTTTGAACTTCTTTTAAGAAATCTTCCCAAAACTCAAATTTTTTACCATTATAAGATATTATTTTATCAAATTGTTTTATTCCAATTTTATAAGCAGGGGAATCCACTGGTGGCTCTTCTATCAAATCTGATTTTATATATTTTTCACCCACAAATGTATAAAAAAATGTATAAAGTAAAAGAGCAAAAATAAAATTAAACAATGCACCACCTAAAACAACCAAAACTTTTGTTCCATATGGTTTTAAGAAAAAACTATCCTTTTCTTCTCTTTCTTCTTCACTTTCTCCAAATAGTTTAATATATCCACCAAATGGAATAAGGGAAATTCTAAATTCTGTTTCACCTATATTCTTTTTAAATATTCTTGGTCCAAAACCTATACTAAAAATCAAAACTTTGCACTTTTTTAATTTTGCAAATAAAAAATGTCCAAGTTCATGAACTATTATTAAGATACCAAAAACAATTAAAATTAAAAAAATTTTCATTTTTTCAAAATTTCTTTAAATTTATTTTTTGTCCATCTTTCAATTTCTCTTATATCTTCAATTTCTTTAATTTTAAAAGGTTTAAAACTTTCAAAAACTTTTTCAATTAAAGGAACAATATCCTTAAATTTTATTTTTTTATTTAAAAATAAATTAACTGCTTCTTCATCTGCAAAATTTAAAACAGAAGGATAACCGTTTTTTTCAGAAATGGAAAAATAAGCAAGTTTTAAGGGTTTATTTTCCTTTAATGAATAAAAGTTTAAATTCAAATTTGAAAATTTTATTCTTTTTAAATCATTTTCTTTTCTTTCAGGATAAAATAAGGAATATAAAATTGGATATCTCATATCAGGATAAAACATGTTTGAAAATACAAAACCATCAACTGTAAATATAAGGGAATGAACCATTGCCTCAGGATGAACTATTACATCTATTTTTGAAACAGGAATTTTAAAGAAATAATGGGCTTCAATTATTTCAAGTGCCTTATTCATCATCGTTGCAGAATCTACAGTTATTTTTTTACCCATCTTCCAAACAGGATGAGAAAGAACATCCTTAATTTTTATTTCTTTTGGCATTTTTTTAAAAAATGGGCCTCCTGATGCAGTTATTGCAATTTTTTCTATTTCAGAAATATCAAATTTTTTAAGAAGTTGGAAAAGGGAGGAATGTTCTGAATCAAGAGGAATCATCCTTTCAAAATATTTTTCAGGGATAATTTCTCCAAAGGCAACAATTATCTCTTTATTGGAAATTAAAATTTTTTTATTTTTACTCAATGCATAAAATAAATTTTCTGCAAGTGATGTTCCTGAAGATGTAAAAATTATTAAATCACTTTCATCAATAATCTCATTTATCCTTTCTTTTCCATAAATAAATTCTTTATATTTCCCTTTTTCCTTACCTGTTATAATTGCATATTTTGGTTTCCATTTTTTAAAAATTTTATAAAGTTTATCTTCTCTTTTATTTGCAGTTATTCCAAAAAGCTCAAAATTAGAAATATTTTTTTCAAGAATATCTAAAAAATTTTTTCCCATCCATCCTGTTGCCCCAAAAAGAAGAATTTTCATTCCTCTACTTGAACCCTTAAAAATTTTCTTTTCCCTATTTTTATAATTCCACTTTTAAAAATTTTGTAATCAATATCTTTTATAACCTCATCACAGAATTTAATTCCTCCTTGCCTTATCATTCTCCTTGCTTCTGATTTTGATGAAAAAAAATTAATTTCATAAAGAAAATCAACTATATTTTTAAAAGGGGGAACTTTATAAGAAGGGATTTCTTCAGGAATTTCTTTCTTTTTAAAAATTTTTATAAAATTCTCCCTTGCATCCTTTGCTTTTTTTTCACCATGAAATATCTTAACTATTTCAAAGGCAAGATTGTCCTTTGCATCTCTTGGATTTTTCCTTATAAATTCTTCTGTTTCCCTATCCCATTTTCTTAAAATTACTTTATAATAATTTGGCATTATTTCATCAGGAATGGACATTACCTTTCCAAACATTTCATAAGGATCATCTTTAAAATCAATTGAATTCCCATAGGTTTTTGACATTTTTAATTTTCCATCTATACCTTCAATTATTGGCATTGTAATAAATACCTGTGGTTCCTGTCCAAAATCTCTTTGAATTTCCCTTGTTAATGCAAAATTGAAAAATTGGTCTTCACCACCAATTTCAACATCTGCTTCTAAATAAACTGAATCGTATGCCTGAAAAATTGGATATAAGAATTCATGAATTGAAATTGGTATATTGTTATAAAATCTATTTTTAAAATCTTCTCTTTCAAGCATTCTTGCAACTGTATATTTTGCAGAAAGTTCAACAACATCTTTTGAAGTTAGTTTTGAATGCCAAAAACTATTAAAAACAACTTCTGTTTTCTCAGGGTCAAGAATTTTAAAAACTTGCTCCATATAGGTTTTTGAATTTTCCTTAACCTCTTCCTCAGAAAGTCTTGGTCTTGTCTTACTTCTTCCTGATGGGTCCCCTATCATTGCTGTAAAATCACCTATTACAAAAATAATTCTATGACCAAGTTCCTGAAAATCCTTAAGTTTTTTTAAACATACATAATGACCTAAATGTAAATCCGGTTTTGAGGGATCTGCTCCATATTTTACCTTTAAAATTTTCTTTCTCTTTAATTTATCTTCCAATTCTTCTTTTGTTATGCAGTGCTTAACACCCTCTAATATCTTATCTAACATTTTCTCTTAAATAATTCTCCACCTTATACTTTTCCTTTAACTCCTTAATAAGCTCATCCCATCTTTCTCTTTGTTTTTCCGTTAAAATCCTTCTTTCTATTGCTTCTTTGACTTCCTCAATTGGTCTTAATTTTTCAGGAATTTTTTCAATCAATTTTACAATTGAAAAATTTTTGTTTTCCTTATTTTCAAAAATTTTTACTTCATTAACCTTCATACGAGAAACATAATCATAATATTCCTTTGGATAACTTCCCTTTGTATAGTTATCCACAACTCCTCCATTTTTTGCATCAGGTGCTATTGAATATTTTACTGCAAGACTTTCAGGGACTTCACCCTTTTTAATCCTTTTTAAAATATCCTCAGCAATTTCCTTTTCCTTTACTTCAATCCTCACAAACTTATATTTTTCAGGAATTTTATAATCATCAATATGCTCAAGATAAAACTTTTTAATTTCCTCCTCACTAACTTTTACTTCATTTGAAACTTCTTCCCATAAAGCATTTACTAGAAGATTTTCAGAAAAATTTGAAATCTTTTCAATATAGGAACTTTTAAGATAAAGACCCCTTTCTCTTGCTTCAAGAGCAAGCATTTTCCTCTCTATTATCCTATCAAGGAATTCTGCCTTTGCCTTTTCATCCTTTGGTCTTGCAAAACTCGGAACATTTTCAATTTCCTTTTCAAGTTCAGGAAGCGTAATATAAATTTCACCAATTTTTGCCACATATTCTGGAACATTTTTTCTGAAACATCTTTCAACAGCATCAAAGGCATCCTTCCAATATTTACTTTTTCTAAATTTTGTTATAACAATTTGATAATATTCTGCTGCCTTTTTATAATTACCAATTTTTTCATAGAGAACACCAAGTCTATAAAAAACCTCATCTTGAAAATAGGCATTTTCACTAAAAAGACTTTTTGCATATAAAAGATTTTCTAAAGCAGAATCATACATATTCAAATATTCCATTTCAATATCTGAAATCCTTAAAAGAATTTTATATTTTTGTAAAGGGTGAATTTTGAGTTCAGTTGCTTTTTTATAAAGATTCCTTGAAAGTTCATATTTACCTTCCTGAAAAAGTTTTTCTGCATCTTTTATTATTGAGCCTGCATTTTGATTTATTAAAAAAATTAGAAATATTTTTAACATTTTAACCTCCTTTAAAAATAAATCATTTTTTATAGGAAATTGTAAAAATATGGGAAGAACCTAAATTTATTGAATATCTCAATGCATAATCAATTTCTAATCCCCTAAAATTTATACCAAGACCAAAATTTGGTAAGCTCTCTTCTAAACCCAATCTTAAACATAAAAATTTAAATAAATCCCATTCAAATCCGAATCTTGGATGAAGAGAAATAAAGGAAATGTTAAAAAAGGAGGAACTTCTTATGTTTTCAGTTTTAATTGAAAAATCAAAATTAAAAAGGAGATTTTGGAAAGGATTAAAGGAAAAACCAATATTTAAAAAGGGATTAAAAATTTCCTTTTTACCAGTTGTCCATAAAAGATATGTTCCAAATAAATTTTGAAGAGATGCACCAAATTTTGTATATTCATTTATTCTTTTAAAAATTCCCACATCAAAACCAATTCCTTTCCCATTCTCTTCTAAAATATCTTCATATAAAAATTTTGTATTCAATCCAAAATCAAACTTTTCAAATTTCTTTGAAATTGTAAAATTTAAACAATAGGAATAGGAGTTAAAATAACCCTTGAATATGATTTCATCAAAATCATCAACAGAGTCAGGGTTAAGGGCTTCTGTATGGGGAATTTTTGGAATTTGAATAAAAAATAAAGAAAAACCAAAATTGAAATTTTCATTTGGAATTAAAAAGTTTAAAGAACTAGAAGAAAAAAAATTTTCATAATAAGAAGAAAAAGAACCTTCTACTTTAAAGGAATTTATAGAAGATAAAATTGCGGGATTTAAAAAAACACCTGTTATATCATTTTCACCTGCTGAAAATGCACATCCAAGTCCTTGAATTTTTGCACTATATCCAAATTCAAATCTTTCACTCCCATACTTTCCAGCACTTCCAAAAAGATAAAAATAACCCAAGATTAATAAAATTACCCTTTTCATAAGATATTAATATTAATAGAAAATAAAAAACTAAGTCAATTAATTGTTTATAAATATTTAGGTCCTATAACAAGCAAAAAAATTGATGATGAAATAAAGGAGGAGACTAAATTGCCATATTTTTCCCTCAAGAATTTTGAGATTATTAAATTTATTGCCCCTCCTGTAAAGGAAAAAATTATCAAATAAATTGAAAATTTTAAATTTAAAGAAAAAAAAGAAAAAATAATTGAGCCAATAAGGCATCCAATTGATTTTAAAAGAAAATTTTTATATTTTTTCCCAAAAGTTGTGGATACATGAGGACCAAGTGAAATTAGAAAAAGATAAAAATAAATATCATTCCTTTTAAAATACCATAAAATTGAAAAAATTGAAGGTAATATTAAATTTGAAAAAATGTCTGTAAAATCCTCTTTTTCAGAAATTAATAAAAATTTTAAAAGGAATAAAAATAAAACCGGTAAAAAACCTTTAAGACCAAGGGAAAAAAGTATTATGGTTCCGAAAATTAAAAAGGAATAAAAACCAGATTCTTTAAAATAATTTAACTCATAAGCAAAAAGTGATAAAATACCTGAAATTATTATAGAAGAGAATAAAAAGAAAATCTCTATCATAATATTTTACCTGGATTTAAAATATTTTTTGGGTCAAAAATTTTTTTTATCTTTTTTTGTAAATTTAATAAGTTTTCATCCTGTTCAATTTTTAAGAATTCCTTCTTTAAAATACCTATTCCGTGTTCCCCTGTTATTGTCCCCTTTAAATTTATAACATTTTCATAAAGGAATTTTATAGCATCTTTTAAAATTTCAAAATTATTTTTCTTTAATAAAAAATTTATATGTAAATTTCCATCTCCTATATGTCCAAAAACACAAACCTTTAAATTGAATTCATTTTTTATTTTCTCTGAAATTTTAATTAAATCGTATATTTTATCAATAGGGACACATACATCCTGAGAATTTACCTTATATCCCTTTTTTTCAAGATTTGGCAAAATATCCCTTCTTATCTTCCATATTTTTTCCCTCTCATATTCATTAATTCCTGCATATATTTCAATTGCTCTATTTTTATTAAAAATATCAAAAACTTTTTTAACATCTTTTTCAATTTCATTTTCCTCCCCATCAAATTCAACAATTAAAAATGCATTTGTTTTTTTAGGTAAGAATTTTTTAATCTCATCACCTATTATTTCAAAAACACTTTCATCAACATATTCAAGACATGCTGGAACTATTTTTTTATTCAAAATTTCAAAGGAGGAATTTATAGCATTTTCCTTATTTTCAAAGGGGACAATTAATGTTTCTACTTTTTCAGGTTTTTTTATTAATTTTAAATAAATTTTTGTGAAAACTGAAAGTGTTCCTTCAGAACCTATTAAAATACCTGTTAAATTATATCCTGCTTTAAACTTCTTTGTTTTTTTACCCGCAAATATTTTATTTCCATCAGGTAAAATTGCTTCAATTCCAAGGACATAATTTCCTGTAACTCCATATTTTATACATCTTGGTCCCCCTGCGTTTGTTGCCACATTTCCACCTATTGTGCAATTTTCATAGGAAGCAGGGTCAGGTGGATAGAATAAATTTATTTTTTCAACCTCCTCATAAATATTTTTTAAAATTACTCCTGGTTCTGTTTCCACTAAAAAATTTTTTTCATCTATATAAGTTATCTTATTCATTCTTGAAAAAGACAAGAGTATCCCTCCTTTTAAGGGAATTGCGCCACCACAAACTCCTGTTCCACCACCTCTTGGTGTTACAGGAATATTATATTTATTAGCAAATTTTAAAACTTTTTTGACATCTTCTTCATTTTCAGGAAACACAACACATTCACATAAATAATTCTCAATTCCTGATTCATCCCTTGAATATATTTTCCTTGTCTCTATTTCATCAAAAACCTTATTTTCTCCAATCTCTTCTTTAATTCTTTTAATCCAGTTCAACCTATTTTCTCTTTAAAACATTTATATAACAGAAAATAACAAGAGAAATGACAATTCCCCAAGAAAATATTAAAAAGATCCATCCTGAAGTTTTCATTTTTCCTTCCTTTTAAAGGAAATATAAATTAAAATTCCTGTTATTATAAAGACAATAATTATATAAATTCTTGCAAAGATTTTGCCCCAAGAAGCCGTTATTATATTTTTCCATCCACTTTGTAAAAACCATCCTAAGAATATAAAGATTAAAATTAAAGGTGTTATGTATTTAATTATAAAGTAAAATATTTTTGGAACTTTTATATCAGCACCCTTATTTATTTCTTCCCATGCTTTTTTTGAATCAAAAGCCCAGAAAAATATCAAAAGTTGTGTTAGTGCAAAAAGTGTTATGAAAAAAGTTGCCATCCAGAAATCAATTTCATCAAGGGCATCTTTTATAAATATTGGAATTTGTGCTGATAAAAATATGAAAGTTCCTATAATAATTGCTGATTTTTTCCTTGATAATTTAAATTCATCTTCTAAAAATGTCATTGCTGGCTGTGTTAGTGCAAGTGAAGAAGTTATTCCTGCAAAAAATAAAAGGGAAAACCATAAAAATCCAAATAAATTACCAAAAGGAATGTATGAAAAGATTGCAGGCATTGAAACAAAACCAAGATTAAAGGCACCCGCATTTGCAATTTTTTCTGCATTATGATATCCAAAGAAAATAACAGCAGCAGGAATTGCAATTGAACCACCAAGAATTATTTCGGCAAATTCATTTGTTGAAGCAGTTGTCAATCCTGAAAGTGCTATATCATCCTTTTCCCTTAAATAACTTGCATAAGCCATTATTGCTCCCATTCCAATGCTTAAAGTAAAGAATATTTGACCTGCAGCAGAAAGCCAAACATTTAAATCCGTTAACTTTGAAAAGTCTGGTTCCCATAAGTAGGAAAGTCCTTTTAAAGCTTCAGGAAATGTGAATACTCTAATTACAAGTATTAATGCAAATAAAAATAGAAGGGGCATTGCAATTTTTGCAACTGCTTCTATTCCCCTTGCAATTCCTTTTCCAATTATATATATATTTAAAAATATTGTTATTAAAAAGAAAAGATAGGCTAAAAAACTCGGTCTTATAAAAAATTCACCTTTACCAATATAATTTATTAAAAAATTTTCAAAGGGTTCTAAAGTTTTTTCAAAGGAAAGATTTTTAAAATCTCCTATTTTTGGAAATTTACCTAAAAGTGAAAGAATTGCATATCCAAGTGTCCATGATTCAATATAAATGTAATAAATTACAATTAGAATTGGTCCTGCAACACCTATAAGTCCTATATATTTTGAAATCTTATTTTTCCAAAGTAATGAAAAAATACCAGGTGCTGTTCCATGCCCTCTTACCCCTCCATATCTTCCTATTGCCCATTCAACCCACATAAGAGGAATTCCAAGAAGCAAGAAGGATATAAAATAGGGAATAATAAAGGCACCACCTCCATGTTTTGCTGCTTGAACAGGAAACCTTAAAAAATTCCCAAGGCCAACAGCATTACCTGCCATTGCAAGTATTAAACCAATTCTTGTTGCCCATCTTTGTCTTTCCATAAAAATCTCCTTTACTTTAAAAATTGAAGTTTACAAAGTTCTCTATAAATTTCAGACCTTTCAATTAATTCTTCATGTTTCCCAATTTCCTTTATTTCACCCTTATGAAGCAAAATGATTTTATCTGCCTTTAAAGCAATCTTTAATCTATGTGCAATTATAAATGTTATTTTATCCTTTGAAAGTTTAAAAAGTGCCTCTTCTATTTTTCTTTCTGTTTCAAAATCCATTTGAGATGTTGCTTCATCAAATATGATTATAATCGGTTTTTTTAAAAAGGCCCTTGCAATTGCAATCCTTTGTCTTTCCCCACCCGAAATTTTAACTCCCATTTCACCAACTTTTGTATTTATTCCATCTGGAAGAGATTTAACAAAATCTAAAAGGTCAGCATCTTCTATTGCCTTCCATACATCTTCATAACTTGCATTATTATTTCCATATATAATATTTTCATAAAGGGTCCCTGAAAAAAGAAAAACTTCTTGTGGCACAATTGCAATTTTCTTTCTTAATTCTTTTATATTTAATTCCCTTATCTCCTTATCGTCAAAAAATATTTTACCCTTTTGTGGAAAATAAAATCCACAAATAAGATTTACAACTGTTGATTTACCTGCTCCTGTCTTGCCTACAAGTGCCACTTTTTCAAAAGGCTTTACTTCAAAATTAATATCCTTTAATGCAAATCTTTTACCATCATAACTAAAAGAAATATCTTCAAATCTTATACCCTTTTCTATTTTTTTAATTACATAAATTCCACCTTTTTCTTCTTCTTTTTCATCAAGAATTTCTTTAATCCTTGTAATTCCAGCAATTCCTTGCTGGATGTTCCCCCATGCATTTACTGTTGTTTTAAAATGCTGGAGAACACCTAAAGCACCTGCTATAAAAACTAAAAATTTTTCAGGCATAAGTTTTTTATCTATAAATATAAGTTTTCCTCCATATATAAAAATTAATATGGCAACACAGGAAACAATGAATTCCGTTAAAGAAGGTGAAAGATGTCTTAAATTTTCAAACTTCAATATTTTTTTAAAATATTCATTAGTTATTTTCTTAAAATTTTCAATTTCCTTTTCCTCCTGCGTAAATGCCTTAATTATCTTAATCCCCATTATTTTTTCAACAACGAAAGAACCTATTTTCCCCATTTCAATCTGGAATCTTTTTGCCTTTCTTTTTAAAGAATCCCCAATTTTTTTAATTAAAAAAACTATAAAGGGAAGAAAGGTTAAAGAAAATATGGAAAGATGAGGTGAAGCCCAGAAAATTATTATAAGGTAAGAAATTATTACTAAAAAATCTCTTAAAATAAGCAACCATCCATCACTTATTGCATGCCTTATATAAAGTATATCGTGAGTAAATCTTGAAGCAATTTCTCCTGTTTTTTTATCAGAAAAAGAAGAAATTGGAAGACATACTATTTTTAAAAATAATAAATCTCTAATATCTTTTAATATACCTTCTTGTAAAATAACATTTAAAATTTTTGATAAATATTCAAAAAATGCCTTTAAGAAAAAAATTATAAGTATTATAATACCCATCTTTAACAGAACCTTCATATTTGCCCCATCCTCTAAAAGATATTTACCTATAAAATGAAAAATTTTGTCAAGGAAAAAATTGCCTTTTGGAGGTGCTTCTTTAAAAAATATAACCCTTAAAAATGGAAAAAGCATACCAACAGAAATACCATTAAGTGCTGAAAAAATTAGTGTTGAAAAAAAGAAGGAGAAAAATAATAAAACTCTTTTTTTAAAAAAAGGAAACAAAAATTTATAAATTTTCATGAAATTTTTCTTTCTCTTGAATTTGGTATATTAATTTCTTCTCTTAATTTCTGAACCGTCCTTCTTTTTATCTTAATACCATCTGCATTTAAAATCTCTGCTATCTTTTCATCAGTTAATGGATTTTTTTTATCCTCATTTTCTATTAATTTTTTAATTATTTCCTTTATTTCTTCCTTAGAAATTCTTCCACCTTTACATTTTATACCCCCTGGGAAGAAAAACTTTAATTCAAAAATCCCCCTTGGTATATCTATATATTTGCCAGATATTAATTTATGAAATGTTGAAGGTTTCATGTTCATTTTCTCTGCTGCTTCAACTTGCGTTATAGGAAATATCTTATTTGTTTTACCTTCTAAAAAATCTTTATTTTTCTCTATTATAAATTCAGCTATCTTTCTTAAATTTTCCTTCCTCTCGTAAATAGCCTTAAAAATATCTATTGCCCTCAAAAGATGCTTCCTTACTATCTCTTTTTCTTCTTTTGAAATTTCTTTTGACCTCAATATCTCAATATATCTTTTATTTAATCTTATTTTTGGTAATCCACTCTCTTCAATAAATGGAACAAGTTTATCTCCCCTTTTTAAAATTCTTATTTCAGGGTAAATATAAGGGATATTTTCAGGTGAATATTTTAGGGCTGGTTTAAAATAAATCATTTTAAGTTTTTTTTCAATTTCTTTAATTTTATCTTCAGGAATTTTTTCTCCTTTATAAAGATTCTTAATGTATTCAATAAAATTTTTAATATCTTCTTCTTTTTCACCCATTTCTTCAAGTTGAACCCTTATACTTTCAAACAGATCTTGCGCTCCTATACCAACAGGGTCAAATCTTATAAATCTTTTTCTTACTTCCTCAAATTTTTCTAAACTAACACCTACAATTTCAGCAAGTTCCTTTGGAGTTTTTTGAATATATCCATCCTCATTCAAATTTTCTAAAATTGTATAAGCAATTTTTCTATCTATTTCTTTTTCAAATACTGATTCAATCTGATATTGAATTCTTTCATATAAAGAAGGAGGAGGAGATGGTAAAAGTTCAATTGGTTCATCCTTTTCTTCATAATCCTTTAAAAATGAAAAATCCTCTTTAAACCCCTCTATAAATTCCTCCAATCCAAAATCATCCCTTTCTTCTTCCTTTTCTTCCCCTTTTAAAAATTTCTCTTCTAAAAATAAGTTGTTTTCAATTTCTGTTTTTAAAAATTCAGCAAGTTCAAGGCGAGGCATATGATATATTTTTAGAAGTAAAGTTAAAAAAGGAGTTTGTTTTATTTCAAGTTTTAAAAGATTCTTAGGCAAAATTTTTTTATCTTTCATAATCTAAATTTTTCACCAAGGTATATTTTTTTAGCAGTCTCATCATTTACAAGAAATTCTGATGTTCCTTCAAGAAGAACCTTTCCTTCATAAATTATATAAGCTCTATCAGTTATTTCAAGTGTTTCCCTTACATTATGATCAGTAAGAAGAACTCCTATTCCATCTTTTTTTAATTTTAAAATTATTTCCTGAATTTCTTCCCTTGTCTTAGGGTCTATACCTGTAAAGGGCTCATCCAAAAGTAAAAATTTGGGATTTAAAACAAGACTTCTTGCAATCTCTACCCTTCTCCTTTCACCTCCTGAAAGACTTAAACCTAAGGAATTTCTTAAATGGGATATACCCATCTTTTCCATAACCTCTTCTGTTCTTTTTTTACATTCTTTTTTATTAAATCCATTCATTTCAATAACTCCATAGATATTATCATAAACACTTAAATTCCTAAAAATTGAAGGTTCTTGTGGTAAATAACTTATTCCAAGTCTTGCTCTTTTATACATTGGAAAATTTGTAATATCCTTATCATTTAAAAAAACTTTTCCACTTGTTGGTGATATAACTCCTGTTATCATATAAAAAGTTGTTGTTTTACCAGCACCATTTGGTCCTAAAAGACCAACTATTTCACCTTGACAAAGATTTATTGAAACTTCATCAACTACCTTTCTTTTTTTGTATATTTTAACAAGTTTTTCAGTTCTTATTACCTCATTCATTTTTAATTTTATTTAAAAATAAAATCCCATTTATCTTTTCAAATCCCTTTAAAATTTTTATTTTCCCCTCTTCATCAAAAAAACTTTCTATTATTGAGGTATTAATTATAACCTTTTCTTCTTTTTCTGTCAATATTTCAATCTGAGAATTTCCTTTTATTTTTCCACTTTCAATTTTTTTATCCTTAAACTTTATTTCTATTTCATCACCCTTTGCACTTCCTTTTTCAAAATAAAAAATAGGATTTCCTTTAAGATATCCAATCTCTTCTTTTTGAATATAAATCAAAGTATCACCTTCTCCTTTCTCTTTCTCACTTTCAATTTTTACTTCATTATTAAGATACAAAGTTTCAGGAGTAATCTCCATTTTATTTCCGTAAAGGGTTATTTTTTTATCTTCTGATAAAATTTCCAATCTTTCTATATTTTTTAAATTCCCCCTTTTATTTTTAAAATTATAATTTGCTTCCTTGCAATAAACTTTAAGACCCTCTTTTTTATCTTCTATAAAAATTTCACCTTTTGCAATTGAAGAAGATGTTTTAACAAAGTATTTTATATAATCTGAAATAACAATTTTATCCTCTGTATTTACATAAACTTTATCAAAAAATTCTGCTTCTTCTTTTAAAAAATTGTATTTTGCTCTTCCACAATTAATTTCTATTTCTTCCCCTTTTATATTTACATTTCCATATATTAAACCTGAATCAATATCATAACTTCTAAAAATTAGGGCACTATCCCCTCTTATAAATGTTTTCCCATCATTTAAATCTATATTTCCCTTCGCTACTATTATTTCAAAATTTTTTTGTGGAATTATTTTAACAAAATCTGCTTCATAGGAAAATTTTAAAAAAAACAAAATAAAAAGTATTCTCATTCCCCTTTTCCTTTTACCCTTCCAATTATCATTATTTCCTTTAAATTCTTTTTTGTTATAAAACCTTTACCATATGTAACATTATTTTCATGATAAAATATAACATCCTTTTCTGATTTTGCTATTTTTAAACTATCTATCCACATCATTTCTTTTGTAAAAATACTTTCCTTTTCGGTTTTTAAAAAAACTTTTCCCCTTGCCAAAAGATTTAATTTTTTTCTATCAATAAAACCTGTATCTGCTTTAAGTTCCCCAATTTTTTTACCTAAGGAATCATAAAATATTACTTTAAAACTGTATAAAAAAATGGAATCTTCTTTTATGATTGAATTATTTGCAAAAAGTTCAAAGGAGGGGTTTTGCCCTTTACTTTCTATCAAATGAAATTTTTCAATACCTTCTGGCTTATTATAAACTTTCTCCTTTTTTTCCTTTCCGCAAAAATTAAAAAGGAAAATTATTAAAAATATTATCTTAAAATTTCTCATTTCCTTAAATATCCAAATCTATCATGTATCCATGTCCATTGGGAAGGATTTTTTCTTATCCATTTTTCAAAATTTACCATAACATTCCTTGCATCTATTTTTTTATCTCCTTTAAATTCAAAATCCTTTATTTCAATTATATACTTATCTTTTTCTTTCCATATCCCCATAATTACTACTTCTGGTTTAATCTTATACATAATTAAAAATGGCCCTTCAGGAACAAAAACTTCTTTACCAAAAAATAAAGTCCTTATATTTTTACCTTTAAAGTATTGGTCAATTAACATTCCAACACATTCTCCCTTTTTTAAAGCCTTTATTATCTTAATTGCCTCATTTTTGTAAATAATATTTATTTTTTCTTTTTTCCTAAACTCATTTATAATATTATCAATTTCATCAGTATAAACACGCGAAACAACAACATTTACAGGATAATTTTTCCTTTTAAAATAAATTGGAATTAATTCCCATAAGCCAAGATGAAGTGTAAGGGCAAGAACCCCCTTTTTCTTTTTAAACTTTTTTAAAAGCAATTCCTCCCCTTTTACTTCCACAATTTCCTCTATTTTCTTACCATTTCTATGAATCATTAAAAAATCAAAACAAAATTCAAAAATTTTCTTAAAATATTCCTTTAAAATTCCCTTTTTAAATTGAGCAGTTTTAATTGTCCATATTCCAATTTTTCTAAATTTTTTTAAAGTGAAATAGGAAAAAATTGAAAGGATTTTTAAAAGGTATTTTAAAAAGGAAAGGGGCAATCTATTTAAAAATTTTATAAAAAATTTTATAAAAGAACTTGTTATTTTCCTTTTTATCTTCTTCCATTTTTTCCTCATCAAATAACTCTTTCTCTCATTAAGTCATGCAAGTGTATGATTCCTATTGGTTTTCTATCTTCATCAATAACTATAAGTGCAGTTATTCCATATTCTTCCATCTTTTTTGCAGCAACTATTGCAAGGGAATTCTTATCTATAACTTTTGGATTTTTTGTCATAACTTCCTGTGCAGTTAATGAGAAAATATCTTCTCTTTTTTCAAGGAGTCTCCTTAAATCCCCATCTGTTATAACACCTACAACCTTACCTTCATCATCTACAACAGAAGTTATTCCCCTTTTTGCTGTCATTTCAAGAATCACATCCTTCATAGGGGTATTATATTTTACAATTGGAACATGCTTCTCACCTACAAGCATCATCTCTTCAACCCTTAACCAGAATTTTTTTCCTATCTCCCCACCAGGATGTAAAGCAGCAAAATCTTCTGCTTTAAATTTTTTTAAATTCATAAGAACCATTGCAATTGCATCACCAATTGCAAGCATCATAGTGGTGCTTACAGTTGGTGCCATATCAAAGGGGCATGCCTCCTTTGTTACTTTTATTAAAATAACTACATCGCTTTCTTTTGAAAGTTCTGAATCCTTATTTGCTGTAATTGCAATTATAGGTATATTTCTTCTTTTTAAAAAGGAAATTATTTTTGCTATTTCAGCAGTATTTCCACTTTTTGAAATTGCAATAACAACATCCCTTTTATCTACAACTCCTATATCTCCATGTAAGGATTCAGAAGGATGCAAATAAAAAGCAGGGGTTCCAGTTGATGTCAATGTAGCAGCAATTTTTTTTGCAATTATTCCGGATTTTCCAACACCCGTAACAATTACTTTTCCTTGACAAGAAAGGAGAATTTTTATTGCTTTTATAAAATTTTCATCTATGCTATCAAATAGATTTTGAAGGCCTTCAACTTCAAGATTTATAACTTCCTTTGCAATTTTAATTATTTCTTTTTCATTCATCTTTCAATTTCACCTCTTTTAATAAAGTATAAATTGGACCTTCTGGCCTTAAATCACTTTTAAAAAGTGCTATTCTATTTATTTTAAAATTCTCATCAAATTTTTTCCTTTCAAAAGAGAATTTTCCTTTAACTTTAATTCTTGCTATTGTTATATGGGGATGGAATTCTCTTACTTCCTTTTCAATACCCATCTTTTCTTCTTCTATTCTTTCTTCAATAAATTCAAAAATCTCTTTAATTTTTTCCTTTGGGCTAACACCTATCCATAAAACCCTTGGATTTTTAAAATTTGGAAATCCATCCAGTTCTTCAAGTTTTGCTTCAAAACTTTTGAATTTAAGAGGAATTTCTTCTTCAAGAATTTTTTCTATCTCTTTAACCTTTCCTTCATCAATTTCTCCGAGAAATTTCAAAGTTATATGGAGATTTTCCTTTTCAACCCATTTTACACCCTTTTCTTTTTTCCTTTCTTTCTCAAATGCTTCATATATTTTCTCTTTTATATTTTGGGGAATTTCAATTGCAATGAATGTTCTCAAAATTCCTCCTCTTCCTCATATTCTTCGTATTCTTCATATTCTTCATAAATTGGTTCTTCAGTTTCTTCTTCCTCTTCTTCTTCCAGTATTCCCTGAATAGGAACTTCCTCTTCAACATATGTTTCTTCTTCACTGGAAAATTCTGCTCCACAATCCAGGCAAAAATAAAATCCCCTATCTATTTCCTCCACATTCATAGAACCACATTCTGGACAAATCATATCTTCACCTCCTTTTAAGTTTTTAAATTTAAACTAAAAAACTTCATAAGTCAAATCAAAAAGTAAATTTTAAGGTTTGAAAAATAAAGGATAGTTATATTATAATTCAAATCAAAATGGAAAAATATGTCAAAAAAATAAAAGAAATGCCAGAAGAGGAAAGACCAAGAGAGAAATTGTTAAAATATGGTCCGGAATCTTTAAGAACTTATGAGCTTCTTTCAATAATAATTGGTAAAGGAACTAAAAAGGAAAATGTTATTGATATTTCAAAAAAAATAATTGATAGTTATGGGAATTTAAAAAATATAGAAAATTTAAGTGTTAAAAAGGTTCAAGAACTTTTTGGACTTCCTTTTGTAATTTCCTGCCAAATAGTTGCACTATTTGAAATTGCAAAAAGAATTTATTCAAAAAGGGAAGATGTTTATTTAAGAAGTCCAAAAGAAGTTTTTGAGTATGTAAAGGAACTTTCAAAAAATAAAAAGGAAATATTTAAAGGACTTTATCTTGATGTAAAAAATAGATTAATATGTGATGAAATAATAAGCATAGGAACAATAAATGCAAGTTTAGTTCATCCAAGAGAGGTTTTTAATCCAGCAATAAAAAATCATGCTTTTTCAATTATATTAGTTCATAATCATCCATCAGGAGATCCAAAACCTTCTCAAGATGACATAAATATAACAAAATCTCTTATTAAAGCATCAAAATACATTGAAATAGAAATACTTGATCATATAATTGTTGGAAGGGAAAATTATTTTTCCTTTAAAGAGAATAAAATAATATGATAAATAAAAAGTTTGTAATAATAGGAGCAGGTGCCTGTGGCATTTCTTTATCCTATTTTTTAAAAAAGAAGGGAGTTTCAAAAATAACAATTTTTGAAAAAGATTTAATAGGTTCAGGTTCAACAGGAAAATGTGCGGGAATTATTTCAATTCAGTTATGGAATGAAATTGATATAAAACTTGCGAGGAGAAGTTTAGAAATATTTGAGGAAATTTCAAAAAAATTTCCATATTTTAAAATAAATAAAAGGGGGCTTATAACTATTGCAAAGGAAGAGAAGAGCAAAAAATATGTTGAAAAAATCGCTGAATTACTAAAAGAAGGAAAGATAAATTTTGAAATTTTTGAAAATAAAAAAATAAAGGAAGAATTCCCATTTATAAAAGATTATAAAAATGCTATTTTATTAAAAACTTTTTCTGATCTTTATGTGGACTCTGGAATGTTTTTATATATTCTCTATTCTCATCTTAAAAAAGAAAATGTTGAATTTCGCCTTTTAAGGGAAGTTGAAAATTTTAAAATTTCAGGAAATGAAATAAAGGGGGTATGGGTTAAAGGTGTTTATTATCCTGGTGATATATTCATATTATGCGCAGGCGTATGGAGTAAAAAAATTTTAGAAAAATTAAACATAAATGTTCCCATTCTTCCTTATAGAACCCAAGCAGGAATATTAAGAAAAAAAGGAGAATTAAATATTCCAATAATTCATGATGTTGATAAAAAAATTTATATAAGGAATGAAGGAAATGATAGGTTCTTAGTTGGAGATGGGACAGAACATAAGGAATCACCTCTTATTTATAATGAAATGGCAGATGGAAAATTTGTTTATGAAGTCCTTCCAAAGGTTAGTGAAATTCTTGAGGATTTTGAGGATGCAGAATATATGGGTGGATGGGCAGGTCTATGTGATGCAACTCCTGATAGGCACCCAATTTTAGGAAAAATTAATAATTTTGAAAACCTTTACATAATTTCAGGATTTAATGGGTTTGGGTTTATGAGAATTCCAGCAATTGCTGAAAATTTTTCCCTTTATCTATTAGAGAATAAAATGGAAATAGATTTATCACCTTATTTTTTTGATAGATTCAAAAATAAATTAATTGATAAATTTGAAATAAAAGATGGTTTTTTACTTACAGATTAAAAAATTTTATTTAAAAGTCAAAAATTTGTTTTAGAGTGCCCTTTTCTTTTAAAATTAATAGT
>CAZUSI010000006.1:0-23858 GCA_964623395.1 uncultured bacterium
CTTTTTAAAATTTTTAAATAAATCCCTGTAATTCAAATTTTTCTTTTAATTCTTTCATTTTTTTATAAATTTTCTTTTTATATTCCTCTATTTTATTTAAATTTTCTTTTAAAGAAAATAAAAGTTCATTAATTCCCCATAATATTTTAATTAGAGTTCCTTTTACAAACCTATTTTCATAGGTATTTTTAGTAATGATTTTCTTTGGAGCAAGAATTTTTCCTCCATAGTTTTCCTCATAAAAGGAGATATATGAATTTATTGTTTCTGTTGAAATTTCTTCTATTTCATAAGGTAGAGAATATAAAAGTTCCCTTTCAATTCTTATATTTGGATTTCTATTTAAATTTAATACTGCTTTTTTTAATTTGTTAAAAAATTTTTCATCTTCTAATAATTTATATTGAATAACTCCCATACTTAACCTCTCAGTTGTTGAAATTACCTTTACTCCTTCATAGGTTTCTTTAAGCCATATTCTATATAAATCCTTTAAATTTTTTATAATATCTTCAATCATTTTTATAATTTGTGTATTTGTGAATTCCATTTGTGCCCCCATTTAAAAATTAAATTTTTCTTCTGATATTGATTATAATCTTTCATACATAAATAATGCAACTGCTCCAAGAACACCAGTATCATCTTGAAGTTTTGATACTCTTATCTTTAAATTTTTTAAAAGATAGGGGAAGGCATTATTTTTTAAATTTTTTAAAAAAACATTTTTAAAAAGGTGAAAACTTTTTGATATTCCTCCTGTAAATATTATTGCTTCTGGATTGAAGATATTTACAAGGTTTCCACAAGCAATTCCAAGTGCTTTTCCCATAATGTAAAAAACTTTTTTATATTTTAAAATTCCTTCTTCTGCTCTTTTTGCAATCTCTTCCGGTTCAATATCCTCTTTTAATATCTTTTTAAATCCTTCCTTTGATGCATATGCTTCAAGGCATCCTCTTTTTCCGCAATTACATTTGATACCATCAGGAAATACTGTAATATGACCTATTTCACCTGCCCCTCTTTTTTCCCCTCTTAAAATTTTTCCATTACAGAAAATTCCTCCACCAACACCTGTTCCAAGTGTTATAACAATAAAGTTATTTAAATTTTTTCCATATCCAAAATATTTTTCTCCAATTGCTGCACAATTTGCATCATTGTCAATAAAAAATGGGAATTTAAATTTTTCCTTTAAATATTTTTCAATTTCAAATCCTTCAAATCCCTTTAAATTTGGTGCATTTATAACCTTTCCTTCATAAACAATACCTGGTATACCAATCCCAACACCCTCTGGATTTTTATCTATTGAAAAAACAACCTCTATTATTTTATCAACTATTTCCTTTCCACCTTCAGGTGTTTTAACCCTTTCCCTTTTTACTATCTTTCCTTTTTCAAATCCTGCCCCTTTTATATATGTTCCTCCAACATCAATTCCTATTATCATATTTTTTCCTTTATTGCATTTTTAATCCTTTCATAATCAAAATAAAAGTATGGATATTCCCTAAAATATTTTATCTTTTCCTCTTCTTCTTTTTCTTTAAGAATTTCTATTTCTTTTCTTATAGATTTTAAAATTTCCTCTACTTTTTCCCTTATTTTTTTATTTATCTCCTTTAATTTTTCATAAAATTCTTTTTTATTTTCTTTATTTTTCATTTCCTCAACAAGTTTCATCTTTTCTTTAACAATTTTATCATTTAAAAATTTTTCAGGGTTATTTAATAAATTTTTTTCTTTTTCCTTCAATTCTAAAATTTTTTTAGAAGCATTTGAAGGATTCCCATCAAATATATAAAAAGTTCCAGTTAAAAGGGAACATTCAGGCATTTTTAAATTAAATATTTTTTCAAATATTATTTCTGTCAATTCATCATATTTTTTCCCACCATATCCATGAATGAAAAAATCAGAAAGGAAGACCCTTTGATAAATTGAGAGTGTAAATGCCTTTGGTCTTATATTTAAATTTTTTATCATTTCAATATCCTTTTCAAAATCAAAATTCAATTTTAAAACTTTTTCCTTTTCAATATAAAGATTTTTATTTTCCCTAAAAATTCTTTTCCTTCCATCTTTAATTATCCAAAAAGGTATTTCATAAAAATTTTCATATTTTGATAAAAAGGGAAATGGTTCCCCTTCTTTTTTAATATCCTTTAATATTTTGAATTCCCTTAAACTTTCATTATAAATTTCAAAAATTTTTTCAATTTCATAAAAAAAATAAAGAAAAAATTTTAAAAAATTTTCTTCCCTTGAAAAATCTGAAACCTTTATTTCCTCATAATCTTTTTCCTTTTCAAAAAATTTCCTTGCATTTGTAAGTGAAAGAACTGGATTTTTTTCCTCCTTTAATTTTTCCATAAAAATTTCAATTTTCTCTCTTATATCCTTTCTTAAAAATTCTTTAATTTCATTTAAATTTTTTGAAAAATATAAAATTCCTTCCTCAAATTTTTTAAAATCATATTCTTCAAAAGGTTTTTCTTCTGAATTAAAATATATGTATTCCCTTATTTTTCTCCATTTATTTTTAAAAATTGGTATATCAATAAATATTCCCTCTTTTACATCAGAATCATTTGTTATAAAAATTTTTTCAAAATCTTTAAAAAAATTTAAAAAAATTATTTTTGCCCATATCCCAGGATGAAAAATATAAACCTGATGCCCTGAAGAAATTTTTATATTTCCTTTATTAAATTTAAAAAAACTATATTTTTTAAAAAATTCTTCCCTTAATCTTCTATTTTCCTTTGCCTTTGAAATTATTTCATTAAAAGAATGACTTAAATATACTTCATTATTTTTTTCAGGAATCATTTAAAAAGAAAATTTATGTCCTTTATTCCAAAAACTTCCTCAAAAATTATTCCTTCCCCATATTTTACCCCAATTTTTGAGCCATAAAATCTTGCATTTGCTTCAAGAATTTCAAATATATCCCTTCTTTCAGGATTTAATAAAAATTGAGATTCATAACATTTTATTGCTTCTATCTTTTTTTCAAATTCCTCTGTTATATCTATTACAAAATTTGGCTGAAATACCTTTTTCTTATGAGAAGCAATGTAATAAAAAATTTTTGGATACCTTGGTTTCCCCTTCAATTCTGTTTTTACAAATTTGGCATAAAATCTTGCTGCATCTACTATTTTCCTTGCAGAAATATGATCTGGATGTGCATCTTCTCCATGATGCGTAAATATAAAATCTATTTCATATTCCCTTATTATTTCTGCAACCTTCATCCTTGCTTCTTTTGTATCAAATAAATATCTATTTTCTAAATCAAGTGTTATCCTATTTTTAACACCAAGAATTTCTGCTGCTTTTTTTGCCTCCGAAATTCTTTTTTCATGCGTTCCAAAAGGTGTTGGCTCACCATCTGTTAAATCAAGTATATAGACATTTAATCCACTTTTAACCATTTTAAATATTGTTCCACCAAGACCAAGTTCTGCATCATCGGGATGCGCATCAACAACAAGTATATTCATTTTCCATCTCCTTTTTTGCTTTCAAAAATACTTCATCAAGATTTTTCCTAAATAATCTTTCTAAAACTTTTTTATAGTATAAAATCCTTTTTTCCTTATCTTCAATTTCTCCTCTAAATTTTTTTATTTCAGGATAAAAAAGTTCACAGGGTATTTCTTTAATTTTTGCCTTTTTCTTATAAACATAATACCAAATTTCAAGAGGGAAAGCATATCCCTTTTCCTTAAATTTTATATCTTTAATAAATTCACTTTTATATGCCTTAAATCCACAAAAGGCATCCGTCAATTTTATTCCTGTTAAATAAAATATAACCTTTTGAATTAAAAAATTTACATATTTTCTATCAGGTGGAGGAGGTGTTAAAACTTTTGAGTTTTTCATATATCTTGAACCTGAAACAACATCATAATATTTTATATATTTTAAAAATTCTGGTATTCTTTTTGGTAAATGCTGTTTATCAGCATCAATTGTTATTATACAATCAAAATTTTCTTTCAAAAGTTTTTTAAATCCGGATACAATTGCAGCACCATAACCCTTATTTTTCTTATGATTTATTATCTCAATTCCCTTAATACTTCTAATTATTTCCTTAGTTTCCTCATCAGAACCATCATCAACAACAACCACTTTTTTATCTTTAATTTTTAATTCAAGAATTTCCTCTAAAACTTCTTTAACATATTTTTTCTCATTATAAACAGGAACTACTATTCCAACTTTCATTTTTCAAAAATTCTACAAAATCCACATATTTCTTTTATTGTTGGCATTCCACATATTTTACATTTCTTTTCTTCTCCTAATAATTCAATGTGTTTTTTATGAACCTTTCTGAAATATTTTTTTTGTATATCAAAAAATCCCTTATAAAATCTTATTTTTGCACCAGGTGAATTTTCCTCTATTTTATTTAAAATATTTTTATAAAATATTGTTTTTGCATCTTTTGAATAGGGGCATTCATCCTTAATATAATCAATTTCATTTAAAATTGCATAAAGGCATGTTTCCTTTTCAGTAAAAAAGGCAAAGGGTTTCACTTTTTTTAAAAGTCCATTTTCCTTTTCAAGAACTATATCCTGATGTATTAAATATCCTTCTTGCCAGAAAAGGATGTTTCCAAAAAGGCGTGAAACTTCATCATCAAGGTTATGTCCTGTTGCAATAGCATCAAATTTTTCATCATTTGCAAACTTATTCATTATATACCTTTTTATAATTCCACATATAGAACATGCCTTATAATTTCTTTTTTCTTTAATAAGTTCACTTATTTTTTTCCCTTTTTCCTTTTTTAAATCATAAACATATATTTTAACATCAAAATTTTCAGAAAATTTTTTAACATATTCTTCTGATTTTAAAGAATAATCATTTTCTTCAATTCCAAGATTTATATGTAATCCATAAACATTAAAATTCAATTTTTTTAAAAGATAAAGTAAAGATAGGGAATCTTTTCCACCTGAAACTGCAACTAAAATTTTTTCATTTTCCTTAAACATTTTAAACTTATTTATATTTTCATAAGTTATTTTTTCAAATCTTTCAACAAAATGTTCTTTACATAGGGCAAGATTTGATGCCCTTAAATATATTACTGGTTTTCCTTTACATATTTTACATTTCAAGGAACAAAATAAAAATTCTTTTTCCAAAAAAGTGGGATTTGAAACAACCTTTCTATTCTTATTTTCTTAAATATATTTTCTTCTTCTCCATTCCACGAAAAATAAATTATTAATGGAATACCCTTTAAATATTTTTCAGGAACAGGTCCCCAAAATCTTGAATCAGAAGAATTGTCTCTATTATCTCCGAGAACAAAATATGTATTAGGGGGAACAACAATAGGTCCAAAATTGTCCCTTACATTTGGCTCTTCTATAAATTCCCTATTTACCCATGCCCTTTGAAATTCCTTTTTTGCAAATTCATCTTTTGGTAAAATTAAAGGGGGAATTATTCTTGAATCTTTATGAATAGCATATGGTTCAAAAACTCTTTTTCCATTTATATATAAAATTTTATCTCTTATTTCAATTGTATCCCCTGGTAGTCCAACACACCTTTTTACAAAATCCTTTGAAGGGTCAAGTGGAAATCTAAAAATTACAATATCTCCTCTTGATGGTTTAAAAAATTGAAAAAATTTAATTTCTGTATAAGGAATTTCTATTCCATATATTGGTTTAAAAACAAGTAAAAAATCACCTGGTAAAAGGGTATCTTCCATTGAGCCAGATGGTATTCTATATGCTTGAAGGACAAAATATCTTAAAAAAAGAGCAACAACAAGTGCCCAAACCCATCCCTCAATTTGCTTTTTTAATGATGTTCTTTTCTTTTTCAAGGTGTAACCGCAATAATCATTTTACCGCCTCTTCTCTCAATATAGAATAAAATTGGTTTTGTTTCCTTTTCATAAACTCTTTTTGCCTTTTCATAATCTTCTAAATTGCTTACATTTATTTTCCCTATTCTATAAATTAAATCTCCTTCTCTTAATCCCCCTTTATAAGCACTTCCATTAGTTGAAATATTAACTATTACAACTCCCTTATCTCCTTTAATTCCATATTCTTCTCTTAAATTCTCGTTTAATTCAGCAACTTCCATTCCAAGCCATTCTTTTATTTCCTCACTTTCTTCCCCCTTTTGTGTTAATAGTTCCTCTTTTAATTCACCAAGTTTAACATAAACTTCCCTTTTTTTACCATCCTCATTTATAAGTGTAAGTTTAACAACATCACCTGGAAAATGACTTGCTATTTTAATTCTTAAATCCTCAACATTTTTAATTTCCTCATCATTTACTTTTATTATAATTTCTCCTTCTTTAATTCCTGCTTTCCATGCTGCTTCACCCTTTACAACTTCTGTTATAAGTGCTCCCATTGGTTTTTCAAGTTTATATGCCTTCGCAATCTTATCATCAACTTCCTGAATCCTTATTCCAAGATATCCCCTTCTTACTTCACCTTTTTCAATTAATTGTTTTGCAACATTTTTTGCAGTATTTATTGGAATTGCAAATCCTATCCCTATGTTTCCCCTTGCCATTGTTGAAAATATTGCAGAATTTATTCCAATAACTTCTCCATCAATGTTTAAAAGTGGTCCTCCTGAATTACCCGGATTTATTGCTGCATCCGTCTGTATAAAATTTTGAAAAGCAGGTCCTTCTTCCCCAAATTGAAGTTGGGATCTTCCCAAAGCAGAAATTACTCCAACTGTTACAGTTCCATTGAATCCAAAGGGATTTCCAACTGCTATTGCCCAATCACCAACATTTATCTTATCGGAATCACCAAGTTTTAAAACCTTTAAATTTTCTTTTGTTGTTATTTTAAGAACAGCAACATCTGTTAACTTATCCTTACCAACTATCTCAACTTCTTTTCCTCTAAATTCCCTTTTATCCCATAATGTTATTATTATCTCATCAACATCCTTTATAACATGATGATTTGTTAAAAGATAATAGGTATCACCCTTTTTATCAAATATAAATCCTGAACCAAGAACTTCTGTTTCATATTCTCTTGGTATTTCAGGTATGAATTCTCTGAAAAATTTTTTGAAAAATGGGTCTTCAAATGGAAAGAAAAATTCAAAACTCCTTTTTATCTTTTTTGTTGCTTTTATATTAACAACTCCAGGAATTACTTCTTTTGCAATTGCAGCAAATGGATTTTTTGAGTCAAATTTAATTTCCTCTTTTAAAGGATTTTGAGCATATACTTTTGTATCAACTCTTAATTTGGCAGTCATTATAATTCCAAAAAGAAGACCTGCAAAAAATATTATTGATGCACTTCCTATTATATAAATCTTTTTCATTTTCACCTCCTTTAAAAATTTTTAGACAATTTTAGATATTTTCAAGTTCAAAACTGGGGGACAGGGACTCGAACCCCGATTACCTGGTCCAGAGCCAGGCGTGTTGCCAATTACACCATCCCCCAAAATAGCGCCACCGGGATTTGAACCCGGGTCTTGTGGCTGAGAACCACACGTCCTTGGCCTTGCTAGACGATGGCGCCATTAAGTTTTAAATTATACTAAAATAGATGGGAAAATTTCAATAGATTTTCTTCAATTTTTTTATTTAATTCCTCTTCTTTAAATTTAATACCCGCAAATATTGCATTTTTTATTGCATTTGCTGAACTCCTTCCATGACATATTATCACTGTTCCCTTTATACCAAGTAAAGGTGCTCCCCCATAACTTTCATAATGAAATTTCTTTAAAAGTTTTTTAATACTTCTTTTTAAAATAAATATACCAATTTTATTAACTATACTTTTTCTAACTTCTTCCATAAATACACTTGCAGCAGCTTCAAGCAATCCTTCACCAAACTTTAAAATTGAATTTCCAACAAATCCATCAGTTACAACAACATCAGCAGTTCCCTTACATATATCTTTTCCCTCAACAAATCCTATAAATCCAGGAAATTTATTCTCTATAAAAATTTCCTTTGCCTTTAAAACAGTTTCATTTCCCTTTATTTCTTCTTCACCTATTGAAAGTAACGCAACCTTTGGTTCTTCTTTATTTAATATGTGTTTTGCAAAAAAATAACCCATTATTCCAAATTGAAAAAGATAAATGGGTTTTGAATCAACATTTGCACCAACATCTAAAACTGCAACAAAACCCTTTAAAGAAGGAAATATAGCACATATTGCAGGTCTTTTAACTCCTTCTAATTTTTTAAGATATTTTAAGGAAAAGGCAACAACTGCACCTGTATTTCCTGCTGAAATTAAAAAATCTCCTTTCCCCTCTGATAGCATTTGCATTCCAATACTAATTGTAGAATTCTTTTTAAAACTTAATGCCTGCGTAGGTTTTTCATCAAAACCTACTTTTTCCTCTGCTTCAACTATTTCAATTTTCCTCGGTAATCTCTTTGGAATCTTATCTTTATCATCTTTATGAATAATAAGAAAAATTTCTAAATTTTCTTTTTCCTTTAATGCTCTTATGCATCCTTCAATTTCAGGAAAAGGATGCTTTTCACTTCCAGCACCATCGACTATTGCCTTATACATTATTCCTTTTTCTTTTCAACAATTTCAATAACTGGCATTTCTTTATAATATCCGCAAGAAAGACAAACTCTATGAGGAATTTTAAAGGCACCACATCTTGGACATGTTGATGTTCCTGAAAATTTTATTTTCCAATGGGTTCTTCTTTTTCTTCCCCTTGCCTTTGAATGTCTTCTTTTTGGAACAGGCATAAAAACCTCCTTTAAGTTTTTAATATTAATGAAATTTGAATTTATTTTTCAATAAAATATATTTATGAAATTAATCCCATTTGATAAATATATGGAAATATGTTTGTATGATGAAAAAATTGGTTATTATATTAAAAATAAAAAAATATTTGGGAAAGAAGGTGATTTTTATACTCCACAAACTGCTTCATCTTTATTTGGGAAATTGATTGGAGAATTTTTAAAAAAAGAAAAATTTAAAAATGTTTATGAATTTGGTGGAGGAGAGGGTTTTCTTTCATTTGATATTTTATCCTTTAATAAAGAAATTGAAAATTATTTTTTTATTGAAATTAGTGAAAAGTTAAAAGAAATGGCTTTTGAAAAAAACAAAGAATTTAAAAATAAAATTCATTTTTTAAAAAGTATTGATGAAATAAAAGAAATTGATGGTTTTTCTATAATGGTTGAATTTGTTGATTCATTTCCCTGCAAAAGATTTTATAAAGATAAGAATTTTTATGAAGTTTGGGTTGATATTGAAGAAAAAAAAGAAATTTTAAAAGAAGTAAATAATTATGATTTTTTAGATTATTATGAGTTTTTACCTGATGGATATTATTTTGAATACCCTTTATCATTTTTTGAATGGTTTGAAAAATTTTTGAAAAAATTTAAAAAGGGCAAAATTTTGATAATAGATTATGGAATTTTTAAGGAAAATTTAATTTTTTATCCAGAAGGAACAATAAGGGGATTTAAGAAACATAAGATCGTAAAAAATATTTATGATTATGAAATTGGAGAAATTGATATAACATTTACACCAGATTTTTCTCTTTTAAGGAAATTTTTTATGAATAGGAATTTAAAGATTGAAAAATTAACTTCACTTTCAAATTTTTTAATTTCGGAAGGAATAGATAAAATTTTTGAAAGGGAAATTTCTATTTCTCCTGATATATACTTTAAAATTAAAAAACTTGGTGAAATTAAAACACTTATTTTGCCCGAAATTATGGGTGAAAAATATTTTGTTTTAATTTTAAAAAATGAATTTTAAGGAAAAAATAAAAGAAAGGATAGAAGTTTTAAATAAAATTTTTGAAAAAGAAAAAGAAATTAATGAGATTGTTGAGCTTTTAATTTCAAAAATAAGAGAAGGTTCAAAGATAATTTTCTGTGGAAATGGTGGAAGTGCTTCTGATTCATCTCACATAGTTGCAGAGTTTATTGGAAAAATTAAAGAGAAAAATAAAAACCCAATTCCTGCAATAAATCTTTCCTCTGATACATCTGTTATAACTGCAATTGCAAATGATTATGGATTTGAAGAAATTTTCTCAAAACAAATTGAAGCAATAGGTAAAGAAAATGATGTTTTGGTTCTCTTTTCAACTTCAGGAAAATCAAAAAATATTTCAAAAGCAATTTTAAAGGCAAAAGAAAAGAAATTAAAGATAATTTATTTTACAGGAAAAGAAAGCCCTTTAAAGGAAAATCTTTGTGATTATGTTATAAAAATAGATGCAGATAAAAAAGAAATAATACAGGAAATTTATATGATTTTATGGCATATAATTGTTGAAAAAATTGAAGAGGAAATAAAATGAAGGAGTATAAAGTTCTTGATAAGGGATTTGTAAAACTTGTAGATTTTATGGGGGGTGATAATGCAGTTGTTCAGGCAGCAAGGGTATCTCATGGTGAAGGTCTTAAAGGTGAAGAAAAGGATAAAAAATTAATAAAGTATCTTTTAAAAAATGGGCATTTAACTCCTTTTGAGCATTCAATTTTCAAATTTCATATTAAATGTCCAATATTTGTTGCAAGACAATGGATGAGGCATAGATGGGCAAGTTATAATGAAATTTCAGGAAGATATACTGAATATCTTGATGAATACTATATTCCTGAAAAATTGAGGGTTCAAAGTGAAAGGGATAAGCAGATGGGTGAATTTGGTGAAGTTGAAGGAGAAGGGGAGATTTTAAAAGAGATGAGAGAATTGATTGAGAAGGTTTTTGAATTTTATAAAAAAATTCTTGAGAAAAAAGTTGCAAAGGAACTTGCAAGGATTATTTTACCTTTAAGCACCTATACAGAATTTTACTGGACTGTTAATTCTCGCTCCCTCATGAATTTTATAAATTTGAGGGCAGATTATCATGCCCAATGGGAAATAAGACAGTATGCAGAAGTTATTGCTGAAATTTTTAAGGAAAAGATGCCATGGACTTATGAGGCATTTGTTGAATTTTGCTTTACAGGTAAAAATCCAAAGATTAAAAAAGAATGAAAATAATAAATTATTTAATTTATTTTTTTATAATAAAAGGAAATGTAATAAATCAAACTTCTGGAAAAGTCCAAAAAAATATAAAAATTTATCTTTTTAGTTTTTCTCAAAATGAGATAAGTTTAATTGATTCCTTATTTTCAAAAGATGGCAAATTTAAGTTTGAAGCTTCTAAAGGTGTTTATATTTTGAAATCTTTTTATAAAAATATTTTTTTTAGGAAAATATTTTCATTAAATAAAGATACTTTTATAAATTTTCCAATTTGGGAAATAAAAGATGAGAACAAAAATGTTGAGATTTCAAGAATTCATATTGCAATGATTGAGGATGAAGGAAAAATTTCTTGCATTGAGGTTATAAATTTTGAAAATAAAGATAATTATGCATTTTTTAAGCCCTTTGAAATAGAATTGCCAAATAATTTTGAAAATTTTTTCCCTTTTTCAGGTATTTTTTTTGATGAAATAAATATTTTTAATAATAAGTTACTTTTTCATTTTCCAATCTCCCCACCTGAAGAAATTATTTCCTTTCAATATGAAGTTAATGGAAATTTTTTATATAAAAGAAAATTTCCTTTTAAAATAAGAATTTTTGAATTGTTTTCTTCACCTAATTTAAAAATAGAGGGAATTGGTGATGGAAAAATTTATGAAATTGGAGATAAAAAATATTTGAGATTTAAATTGGAGAATATTGAAGAAAATGAAGAAATAAGTTTTAAAGTAAGTTTTAAAAGAAAAATTTTTAATTTAAAGGAAATTTTTCCAATCTTTGTTGTTCTTGTTTTTATAACCCTATTTTTAATTTTTAGATGGAAGAAAAAATAATTGAAGTAGAAGGGGTTTCAAAGGATTTTGGAAAAATAAAGGCACTTCAAGATGTTTCCTTTTATTTAAAAAATGGTGAAATAATTTGTATTCTTGGAGAAAATGGTTCAGGTAAATCAACACTTATAAAAATAATTGCTGGAATTATAAAACCAACAAATGGAAAATTGAAAATATTTGGAAAAGATCCCTTTAAAGAAAGGAATGTTTATTCAAAAATTGGTTTTTTATTCCATGAAGAGCTTTTTTATGAGGAATTAACCCTTTTTGAAAATTTATATTTTATTTCAAAAATACTCAATGTTGAAAATTTTTTTGAAAAAATTAAAAAAATTTCATCTTTATTTTTAATAGAAGATAAATTAAAGGAAAAGGTTAAGAATTTATCAAGGGGTGAAATTCAAAAGGCAGGTTTTGTAAGAGCACTTTTAAATAGTCCGGAAATCTTAATTCTTGATGAGCCCTTTACAGCAGTTGATGAAAAAGGCAGGGAAATAATAGTTAAAGTTTTTGAGGATTTTAAAAAAGAGAAAAAATCAATAATTTTTTCAACTCATGATAAAGAAATTGCAAAAAATATTTCCGATAAACTTCTTTTACTTTCAAAAGGAAAGAAAATTTATTTTGGAGATTTGAAAAATTTTTTTAATTTTCATTAAAATAAAATTGTAAAATTTAAAAGGAGGTAAAATGAAGAAGTTTTTTATAATCCTCGTAAGTATAGGTATATTATATAGCTTCACAGTAGATACAATATGGATACCAATGAGGGATGGTGTTTTGCTTGTTGCAACCGTTTATGCTCCTGATACTCAATATCATCAATTTCCAAGACCTGTTATATTGCAAAGAACACCTTATGGAAGAGAAATTGACGATTCCCTAATTCTTCAAATAGTATGTGATTATATGGGTTATGTTTTAATATCCCAGAATTTAAGAGGGAGATATGAATCTCAAGGTGAGCCACTTATATTTATGACTGATGGATGGGGACCTTTAAGGGATGGTTTTGATACTGTTGAATGGATTGCTTTATGGGATTCTATTTGTAATGGAAAAATAGGGATGCTTGGTGCATCTGCACCGGGTATGACGCAATACTATTGTGCAGGTTCAAAACCCCCTTCTCTTGATGTTATTGCCCCTATTGCTGCTGCTCCTTCTTTATACCATCATTGTGCATGGCCAGGAGGAGAACTAAGAAAGGCACTTGTTGAAACATGGCTTAATGGAGTTGGGACTCCATGGCTAATTGACACTGTTTGTCGTCATCCAAATTATGATACAATGTGGTCTTGGACAGATTTAACAAGCAGATATGATTCTGCACCTTATCCAATGTATCACTTTTTAGGATGGTTTGACCTTTATACAGATGGACAACTTGAAGCATTTTCAGAACTTCAAAAAAGGTTCGGTTCAACAAAACCGCAAAAACTTGTTGTTGGTGTATGGAGGCATGGTGACTTTGGAAACAATGCTGTTGGTGACCTTGTGTTTCCATCAAATGCAAAACTTGATGAAGGTTGGGCACTTGACCAAGCTATTAGATGGTATAACTATTTTCTATATGATGATACAACAAATGGAATTGTTGATGAACCAAGAGTAAGATTTTATTTAATGGGGGATGTTTCTGATACAACTGATACAATTTATTGGAATAGATGGGTTACTGCTGATACATGGCCTTTACCACAGGTAACATATAAAAAATTTTATTTAAGAGCAGGAGGATTATTAGATACAATTCCGCCAACATCTTTTGAGCCACCTGATACATATCTTTATGATCCATTAAATCCAACATGGACAATTGGGGGAAGGGAATATATTGGTATTCCACCATGGGGACCAGATAGTATTTATGGAGGATATGGTCCAAGAAATCAAAATCCAATAGAGACAAGACCTGATGTCCTTGTTTATACAACCCCTCCACTTACACATCCTGTTGCTGTTATAGGTAAGATAAAGATGATACTCTTTGCATCTTCTAATAGATATGATACTGATTTTTGTGTAAGGGTAACAGATGTTTATCCTGATGGAAAATCGTATCTAATGACTGATGGAATTTTGATGGCAAGACATAGACATGGCTTTGATAGAGTAGATTCTTTAATTCCAGGTGTTCCTGATACATTTGAAATAGATGTATGGAGCACTGCAAATGTGTTTAATACAGGACATAGAATAAGAGTTATAATATCTTCTTCAAATTTTCCAAGATTTGAAAGAAATCCAAATCATGGTGGTCCTTTTGCAAGAGATGATACTTTAAATGCTTTAATAGCAACAAATGTTATCTATCATACTCCTTCTTTACCTTCTCATCTTCTTTTACCAATTCATCCTTTCCCTGTTGCAACAAAGGAAAGAAATTATGTTAAGGAGGATTTAAAACTTATTGTTCCTTCAATTTCAAAGTCAAGGGAAATAACATTGATAGTTGAAAAATCAGGATATGTTTCAATTGATTTGTATGATCCTTCAGGAAGAAGATTTGAAAGGATATATAAAGGGAATTTGGAAACTGGAAAACATGTTTTTGAAATAAAGAAAAATTTACCTTCTGGAAATTATTTTGTAATTGCTAAAAAGGGGAAAATTTCAAAAAGGGCAAAGTTTATAATTATAAAATAAACTGCGAGGGAGGGGATTCGAACCCCCACGGGCTTTCGCCCACCAGATCCTAAATCTGGTGCGTCTGCCTATTTCCGCCACCCTCGCTAAAAGTTTATAACATTACTTAAATCAACTTCAGGATATTTTTTTAACTCCTTAATTATTATTTCCTTAATATTTTCAAGTTTTTGATTTGTTTTTCCTTCAAACCTTAAAACAAGAACTGGTTGTGTATTTGAAGCCCTTACAAGTCCAAATCCATCCTCAAATTCTATTCTTGCTCCATCTATATCAATAATTTCATATTTAGAAGACAAATTTTCCTTAATTTTTTCAACAATTTCAAATTTTTTCTCATCAGGGCAAAAAACTCTTATTTCAGGGGTTGAATGATAAAAGGGAATTTCATCATGTATTTCTGAAAGTTTTTTATTTTCCTCTTCAATAACTTCAAATAATCTTATTGATGAATATATTGCATCATCATATCCATAATATCTATCGTTGAAAAATATGTGTCCTGACATTTCACCTGCAATTGGTGCATTTTCCTCTTTTAATTTTGCTTTAATAAGTGAATGTCCTGTTTTCCATATAATAGGTTTTCCTCCAAGTTTTTTAATATATTCAATAACCCCTTTTGATGTTTTAACATCAAATATTATTTTTGAACCAGGATAATCCTTTAAAATCTTTTTTGATAAAATTGCAAGTATTTTATCTCCAAATATTATCCTTTCCTTATCATCTATAATTCCTATTCTATCTCCATCACCGTCAAATCCAATACCTACATCAAATTTATTTTTTTTCATTAAATTGAATAAATCTTTAAGATATTCCCTTACAGTTGGATCAGGTAAATGGGAAGGGAAATTCCCATCAGGTTCCATATTTATTCCCTTAAAATCTATGTTGTAACTTTTCCATAATTTTTCTGTTACAGGACCACATGTTCCATTTCCAGGGTCAAAGGCAACCTTGAATTTTTTATTTATTTTAACCTTTTTATTTATATCTTCAATATAATCAAAAACTATGTTTTCATATTTTTCTTCTTTACCTTTCCCTTTTTCAAAATCTCTTCTTTCTATCATTTCCCTTATTCTCTGAATTTCTTTCCCATACAAGGTTTCTTTACCTATCATGAGTTTCATTCCATTATATTCTTTTGGATTATGACTTCCTGTAATTTGCACACCTCCATCAGTATTTAATTTAAAAACAGAAAAGTAAAGTAAAGGTGTTGGAACAACCCCTATTTCTATACAATTTACTCCTGTACTTAAAATTCCCTCCTTAATATTTTCCTTTATCCTTTCCGATGAAAGCCTAACATCATATCCAATTGTTATATTTTTACCACCTTTTCTCTTTAAAAGGGTTCCATAAGCCCTTCCAATATTTATAACAACTTCTTCATTTAAATCAACATCAGCAATTCCTCTTATATCATATTCCCTAAATATAAGTGGATTTATTTTCATATTATTAATTATAAACTATTTCTTTATTTTTTTACAACTTGATATTCTTTTAAAAATCCCTTATAATTAAATACTATGGAACTCAAAATTTTAAACAGGATTAAACTTTTTTCTTTATTTTTTTGGATTGCTTTTATTTTTTCTCTTATTGGAAAATTTATTGGTGGTAATTCTTTAATGCTTATATTTTTTATTTTTGGAATTTTAATAGATTTATTTTGCTATTACTATTTTGATGAAATTCTTTTAAAAATTTATGGAGCAAAGCCACTTCCCTATAATAAATTTCCTGAAATTCATCATATTGTAAAAGAAATTTCTGATAAGGCAAAGATTAAAAAGCCATTTCTTTATATTATACAGACCCATCATCCAAATTCCTTTTCTCTTTCAAAAAATTCAAAAGATTCAAAGATCATTTTTACTTATGGTATTTTAAAAAATTTGAATTTAAGGGAAATTAAAGGTGTTATTGCCCATGAAATTTCCCATATAAAAAATGGTGATGCTTTGATTCAAGGTGTTTTTGCTTTTGTAATTTCAGGTTTAGTGTATGTTGCAAAATTTTTTAAATACTTACTAACCTTTGGTGCCGAAGAGATAAAAGGTGGAAAGATTATATATTCAATAATTATTTTGATAATGGCACCATTTATATACCTACTAAAAATTTTAATAATATCAAAAAATAGGGAATACATTGCAGATAAAATGGCACAAGATTTAATAAATGACCCTATTGGAATTGCAAGCGCTCTTGAAAAAATTGATTTTTTAACAAAAAGGTACAAAATTGAAATAAATCCAGGAACTTCCTGTTTATTCATTTTAGACCCTCTTACAAGAAGTGATTTTATTTCAAACATTTTTAAAACACATCCCCCTGTTGAAATTAGAATTAGGAAACTTAAAGGATTTTTATATGTGATATGAAGATATTTATTTTAATTTTTTTTAACTTTTTCAAAAACATATATGGAGATTTTTTTTATTTTCCAAAAGAGAATAGGGATTCAATAATAATTCATTTAGAAATACCAATTCATTATCTTGTTTTCCTTAAATATAAGGATGAATATTTTACAGAAATTGAAATAAGTTATATTCTTTATGATAAAAATGATGAAATTATAAAGGCAGAAAGAATAAATGAAAAAATAGAAATTGATAAACCCCTTAAAGGCATAAATGAGGATTCGGTTATTTTAAAAGAATTTGCTGTTGTTGATAAAGAAGAATATAAAAAAATTTATGTGAAGATAAAGAATTTTGAAAAGGAATGGAGTATAGAAAGGAAATTTCAAAGGGCGCATTCCTTAATCCTTGGTGATTTAATATTTTTAGATGAAAATGATAAAGTTCTTCAAAGGATTGAAAATATTGGAAAAATAAAGATTTTTTTACCTTTATATTCAAAATTTGAAATTGATGAGGACTTTAAAATTGAATTTTGGAGGAAAAATAAAATTGAAAAATTTTTCAAGGAACATTTAAGAGGTAAAGGAGAAAATAATATTATTAAAGAGATTGATTTAAAGGATTTTTCATCAGGAAATTATAAGGTAAGGGTTTATTTTGAAAAATCAAAAAAATATGCTGAAAGGACAATTTTCTTTTACGGTTCATTTTTATTTAAAGATGAAGAATTTGAACAAATTGTGGATGCTCTTTCCTATTTTGCAAAAAAGGAAGAAGTTGATTCTTTAAGGTATTCACCACCTTCTGAAAGAAAAATAAGATGGGAAAAATTCTGGGGAAAAAGAGATCCTTCCCCAGGAACACCTGAAAATGAATTTGAAGAAGAATTTTTAAGAAGATTTTATTATGCAAATGAGAATTTTGGTATTTATACACCAGGTTATAGAACTGCAAGAGGAAGGATATACATTTTATATGGAGAACCAGATGAAATTGAAAGACATCCTTTTGAATTAGAGTCCTATCCTTATGAAATATGGTATTATTATAGTAAAAGATTAAAATTTGTTTTTGTTGATAGAAAAGGGACAGGTGAATATGAACTTGTTCCTTCTGATTCTCCTAAATACATTTCTCCTTGGAGATAAAATAATAATTAATTTAAATACCTTCTTTTTAAACGATTCTACATCTTACATTGAAAACATTTATTTTATTTCCCCTGATTATTTAAAAATTTTAAAAAAGAATTATTTTGATTTAGAAGTTAGTATAAGAGTTTTAAATAAGGAAGGCAAAGAGGTTATTTCTGATAAATGGAAAAAAAGATATAATTTTAAAAGTGAAGATTCCTATATTGCTGATATATTTAGTTTTATAATAAAAAGTGGTGAATACAATTTAAATATAAAATTTAAAACAAAAGAATTTGAATTTTCGAAAGATACAAACTTATACATTCCCTATTTAAAAGGAGCAAAAATTTCAGATATAGAGATTTTTAAATATGTTTCAGATGATATTAAAAAATATCCCTTTAAAAAAGAAAATTTTTCTTTTTTACCATCTCCCCAATTTTCCCATCCTGATTCCTTTGCCTTTTACTATTTTGAAATATACAATCCCCCAAAAAAATTTTTCCTTTATCTTGAATTAAAGGATAGTGCAGGTAATATATGGCTTTCAAATATTGAGGAAAAAATAAATGTTCCTGAAAGAAGTTTTGTTCGTGGAAGCATTCCAATTTATGCCCTTGAAGGTGGAAAATATCATTTCAAAGCAATCATTATGGATACATTAAAAAATGTTATTTCTGAAAGTGAAAGGAAATTTACTTATTTATCTTTAATATATCTTCATAAGAAAATAGCTCGTGAAAAGTATGAAGATTATATTTCTTTTATAGATTATTTTGCAACAAATAAAGAGATGGAAGAGTTTAAAAAACTTGAAGGTAATGCAAGGATAACCTTTTTAAAGAAATTCTGGGCTAAATTTGACCCTGATCCAAATACCCCTGCAAATGAATTTTTAACAATAGTTATTGCAAGAATTGAGTATGCTGATAAAAATTTTGGAACAATATATAAAAAGGGGAGATATACGGATAGGGGAAGGATATACATAAAATATGGACCACCGAATGAAGTAAGAAGAAATCCTTATCCAGTTGAAATATATCCATGGGAATCCTGGTTTTATAAAGAGCCCTTTAGGAATCAATATATATTTGTTGATTTAAAAGGTGATGGTAATTATGTTTTAGTTTATTCTTCAAATCCAGAAGAACCAGGAAGGGCAGATTGGAAAAATTATATTCCGATAGAAGAAGTAGAAGTTTTGAAATAATAAAAAATATCTTTGTTTTCTCCTTTGGAACACTTATAAGTCGTATTTTTGGATTTTTAAGGGAAATTTTTGTTGCCTTTTCCCTTGGTGCCACCCATTTTGCAGATATATTGTATGTTTCTTTTAGGATTCCAAATTTTTTAAGGGATATCGTTGCAGAAAATGCAATTCAAACAGCATTTGTCCCTATATATTTGAAATATAAGGAAAAAAATGAGGATAAAAAATTTTCTTCAAACATTTTTTTAATATATATAATTTTTTCAATTTTAATAGTAATAATTGGAATAATCCTTTCACCTTTAATAGTTAAAATTACTGCCTTTGGTTTTACAAAAATCCCTTGGAAATATAATTTAACAGTTAAATTTACAAAAATTTTATTTCCCTTAATAATTTTCCTTTTCCTATCTGCCTTTTTTAGCGGAATATTAAATGCTGAAAAAAAATTTTTCCCCTCTTCACTTTCACCTGCCTTTTTCAACATAACATTTCTTTTAATTGGAATTTTTTCCTATATAAATTTTAAAAATAATAAAGAAAATTTAACATTCCTTTTTTCAATAGGTCTTTTATTAGGAACATTTATGCAATTCTTTTTTTTATTACCCTTTATCCTTAAAAATAAATTTTTCAAATTTGAACCAAATTTTAAAAAAGAAGAAATAAAAAAATTAAAGCCCTTTTTCCTTCTCCTTTTCCCTGTTTTTTTAAGCACCTCTTTAAATCAAATAATACTTTTTGTTTCAACACTCCTTGCATCCTTCTTAGGTAAAGGGGCAGTTGCAATTTTAAATTATGCTTACAGAGTTATGCATCTTCCAATTGCACTTCTTGGAATAGGTGCTTCTGTAACCACATTACCTGATATGGTTAAGGAAAAGTTTAAAGAGGAATATCTTTTAAGGGTTTATAAGGAAATAGTTTTACTTTTGCTTCCTGTTACAATTTTTATGATAGGAGATGCATATCAAATAATAAAGTTATTTTATGAAAGGGGATTATTTTCAGAATTTGATACATATATTACTTCAAGTGTATTTATAATGTATTCCTTTTCAATTTTATCTTTTTCTCTTTCAAAGATAAATTTAAATTATTTTTATAGTTTGGGAAAAATTGTAGAACCAATGCTTTCCTTTCTTATTAGCACATCCTTCTATCTTTTCTCTGCACCTATTTTATCAAAAATTTTAGGAGTTTCAGGACTTGCTCTTTCAAGTTCAATTGCTTCCCTTTCCCAATTTTTATTTTTACTTTCAAGGATGCCATCTTTTATTCATAAATTTCCTAATAAATTCAAGTTTTCAATATACCTTATATTTTTTTCAATAATATTGTGTCTGAAAGTTTTTAACTTTATAATTATTGAACTTACAATTGACCTTATTTTTGTATTTATGTTTTATATAATTTTAAAAAGGAAATGGAGATAAAGAGGATTATAGAAGCAATTCTTTTTGTTTCTTCAAAACCAGTTTCTTTAAAAGCTCTTTGTGAAATATTAAAAGAAAAAAAGGAAAATATAATTGATGCAATTGGAGAACTAAAAAAAGAATATGAATCCCATTCCTTTCAAATAATGGAAGTTGCTGGAGGATATTCCCTTTATACAAAGCCAGAATATTCAGAATATATAAAAAAATTTTCAAAGGATAAGAAATTTAAACTTTCAAAATCAGCAATGGAAACCCTTGCCATAATTGCCTATAAACAACCAATAACAAAAGCAGAAATATCAAGAATTAAAAAATGTTCACCTGATTGGACAATAAGAGTTTTAATGGAAAAGGGACTTATAAAACCTGTTGGAAGATTAGAAATTCCGGGAAAACCCCTTCTTTTTGGAACAACAAATAAATTTCTTGAAGTTTTTGGACTTTCATCAATTGATGAACTTCCAAAAATTGAATGAAAAATATTAAAATATTTGTATGGATTTTGAGGGTTTCAATGGTTCTTTTATCTTCCTTCCCAATTTTTTTAACTTTTATTTTTAGAAATTTTCAACATGAAATTGAAAAGGATTATTTTTTTAAAGAAGTAATGAATGAACGGGTTTTAATATACGATTTATCACAGGGAAAATCCGTAGATGAGAAATTGTATCGTTATACTTGTGTATTTTTAACAGATACTTTTTTAAATATTGATTCAATAATATGGGGGGAAGAATTTAAGGAAAGTATTAAAAATTTTAAAAATATTTTAAAAAATTATAAATATGAAAAATATAAAATTTTTCTTAAAGAAGGAATATTATTTGAAAATTATGGAAAAAATAAACTTTTAGTTTTTGTCTTAAAGGAAACCTTTCCCTTTTTAAAATTTAACAAGCTTTACAATTTTTCTTTCATAATAAGTATAATATGGATATTTGTGGGTTTTTTAATGGGATTTTTAATCTCTTTGCCTTATCAAAGGATATATTTTAAATTAAAAAAGGGTGAAATTGGAGATATTGAATTTTTAAAGGATTTTTTAAGAAAAGAAGAGATTAGAAAAATTGAAGAGGAAAAAAATATGAAAGAGAGGGAAGAAAAGTTTATGCTTATTTCAGAAGTTACTTCTTCCTTCTTGCATGAAATAAGGAATTCCCTTGCATCCCTCAATGCACTTATATCTTTAATAGATATAAAAGATAAGGAACTTTCAAAAAGTTTTTTGCCAATAAAGGAAGAAATAAAAAATATAACAGAATCACTTTTTTCCTTCAACGAAATGATAAGAACAAAAAAGATTAGGGACTTAAAGAAAATAAATTTAAAAGAAATTTTAAATGAGGTTATAGATGAATTTATATCAAAATTTAAAGAGAAAAAATATAAAATAGAAAATAAGGCAATAGATTTTGAAATTTTTGCTTCACCATTTCTTATAAAAAGGGCAATGTTTAACATAATTAAAAATTCATATGAGGCAATAGAAGAAAATGGTAATATTGAAATTTTTTCAGAATTAAAGGATAATATGATATCTTTAATTTTTGAGGATGATGGATGTGGAATGAGTGAAGAAGAAATGGAAAGGGCATTTTTACCCTTTTTCACAAAAAAAGAAGGTGGTCTTGGTCTTGGCCTATCATTTGTTAAAAAAGTTATGGAACTCCATAATGGAAATGTAATTCTTGAAAAAAATGAGCCAAAGGGTTTAAGGGTTATATTAAATTTTAAAATAAAATGAAGGTTTGGATTCTTGATGATAATAAAAGTTTTTGTGATTTACTTTCAAAATTTGTAAAGGAAAAGGGATACGAATCTTTTCCCTTTTATGACCCCTTTGATTTATTAAAGGAACTTGAAAAAGATTCCCCTGACTTTGTTTTGCTTGATTTAAAACTTCCAAAAATAAATGGAATTGATGTTTTAAGAAAAATAAAGGAGAAAGATGAAAATATAAAGGTAATAGTTATAACTGCATTTGGTTCAATTGAAAATGCAATTGAGGCAATTAAAAATGGTGCCTATTATTTCCTTTCAAAACCTTTTGAAATGGAAGAAGTTATAATCTTAATGCAAAAGGCAATTGAGGAAGATAAGTTAAAGAGGGAAAATATTGAGTTAAGGAAGAAATTAGAGGAAAAGGAAGAAATTGAAATAATAGGTGAAAGTAAAGGGATAAAGGAAGCAATCTTTCTTGCAAAGAAAGTTGCACCAATGGATACAACTGTTTTACTGATTGGCGAATCAGGAACAGGTAAGGAGCTAATTGCAAGAATGATACATAAGGAAAGTAAAAGAAGGGGAAATTTTGTTGCAATAAATTGTGCAGCAATACCAAAAGAACTTTTGGAAAATGAACTTTTTGGTTCTGAAAAGGGTGCTTTTACAGGTGCATATGCAAGAAAAATAGGCAAATTTGAAATTGCAAATGAGGGAACACTTTTTCTTGACGAAATTGCAGAACTTGATTTTGATTTACAGGCAAAACTTTTAAGGGCAATAGAATTTAAAGAAATAGAAAGATTAGGAGGGGTAAAGCCAATAAAGGTAAATGTGAGAATTATTACTGCAACAAATAAGGATTTAAAAAAACTTACATATGAAGGTAAATTCAGGGAAGACCTTTATTATCGTATTTCTTCTTTCCCAATCTATCTTCCGCCTTTAAGGGAAAGGGGAGAAGATATAATGATTTTAGCAAATTATTTTTTAGAGAAATTTAAAAAAAAATTCAATAAAAATAAACTTTATTTCTCAGAAGAAGTAAAAAAATTTTTCCTTGAATACAGTTGGCCAGGAAATGTAAGGGAACTTGAAAATGCAGTTGAAAGGGCATCAATACTTGCTGAGGATGAAATAACCCTTAAACACCTTCAATTTAAAGAAATTTTTTTACCTTCAAAAGAAATCCCTATTATTTCAAAAAAAGGTCCTTTAAAAGAAGTAGTTGAAGAGATTGTGAGAGAAGTTGAAAAATATTTAATAGAGGAGGCATTAAAGGAAGCAAATGGAGATAAAAAGAAGGCTGCAAAAATTTTAGGCATTTCAAGAAAAACCTTATATCAAAAAATTAAAGAGTTAAAAGTATAATTGAACAGCAAAAAATGATGGAGGAAAAACAAAAATAGTTTTGACTTT
>CAZUSI010000006.1:23958-34391 GCA_964623395.1 uncultured bacterium
AGTATAATTGAACAGCAAAAAATGATGGAGGAAAAACAAAAATAGTTTTGACTTTTAATTTGATTTTATTTTAAAATTTATTTCTTATGAGTGAAATAAGTCCCACAAGGATGAATTTGCTTTTAAAGAAAAAACAAGTTCAGGTTGCAATAGCAGGTGCTCAACTTTTAAAAAATAAGAAAGATGCCTTACTTTCTGAATTTATGAAAACAATTCCTGAGCTTTTAAAGGAAAAGAAAAAAATTGACCAAGATGTTGAAAGGGCAATAAAGACACTTTTGATAACTCTTGGTATTGATGGAGGAGAAGAGGTTCGTTCAGCCTCCTTTTCTTCAAAAAAGGAATATTTTGTTAAGGTTTCAGAGAAAAAGTTATGGGGAGTTAAATTTCCAGAAGTAGAAGCCTCTAATGGTGTTAAAAATATAATTTTAAGGGGATTTAATCCATTAAGTATAACTTCAAGAATTGATGATACAGCAGAAAGTTTTGAAAAACTTATAGATGATATTGTTAAAAGCGTTCCAATAGAGATAAAGATGAAAAGGATTGGTGAGGAGATTAAAAAAACAACAAGAAGGGTCAATGCCCTTGAACAAAAGATAATTCCTGAAATTAATGAGCAAATTAATTATATAAAAAGGGTTTTGGAAGATAGGGAAAGAGAGGATAAATTCAGATTAAAAAGATTAAAAGCAAAAAGGGGGAAATAAAATGTTAATGCAAAAATTAAGAGAGAAAACAAAACTAATACTTTGGATTGTAACAATATCCTTTATTGGTTGGATCTTATTTGATCTTGGAATGGATATTGTTGGTAAGAGGATTGCAAAGCCCTATGAACAAGGATTTATTGCTGAAGTTGATGGTAAAAGAATTCCCTACGATTTTTATAGAAATATACTTTATGAAATGATGCAGGATTCCTTAAAGAAAAAAGGAGAACTTCTTGAAGCAGAGGAAAAGAATATTGAAAAAAATGCCTGGTTTAAAATGATAGAGGAAATAAGATTTAGAAAAATAGCAGAGGAAAGAAATTTATTTCTTGATGATTCAACTGTTTTGTTCCTTTTAATGAATTATCCACCTCCTCAAATTTATAGGGACACATCTTTTAGAAGGGGTGATACCTTTGATATTAAAAAATATAGAGAATTCATTTTAAATCCACAAAATTTTTCCTTTGCTGTTCAATATGAAAATTTAATAAGGGAAACATTTCCAAAAGAAATAATGAGACTGGATTTACTTACACTTATTCATTTAGCTCAAGATGAAATAGTTAATAGTTTAACAAAAAATCATGTAAAATATGTATTTGAATACATACTTTTTAATCCATATAGATTTCAATTAAAAGAAGAAATAAAAGAGGAGGAAATTTTAAATTATTATAAAAATCATGTAGAAGAATTTAAAGAGCCAGAACTTGTTAATCTTGAAATGGTTATATTCTGGAAAAAACCTTCAAAACAGGATACAATTTCAAAAATTGAAGAAGCAAAAACAATAAGGGAATTGATAGTTAGCGGAACACCTTTTGAAGATGCTGCAAAAAGTTATGCAAGTTCTGATACTCTTAAAAAAACAGGTGGATTTCTCGGTGAATTTGAAATAAATTATTTTCCTGAAAGGATAAAATCAGTATTTGATACATTGAAAAATGTTTCAGAACCAATCCTTTGGCAAGGTAAATTATACATTTTTAAAATAGAAAAAAGAGAGAAGAATAAAATTTTTCTTAAAGGGATAGATTTTGTAATAAAGACATCGGAAACAACAAAGGGTGAAGCAAGGACAAAGGCATCTGATTTTTTAAGGCTTTTAAAGAAAATTCCTTTTGAAAAGGTTGCAGAATCTTTAAAGGTAGAAATTAAAGAAACAGGTCTTTTCCCTATCGAAACTCCATTTATCCCTTTTATAGGTGAGAATAAAGAAATTAAAGAATTTATAAAAAAGGGAAATGTTAATAGTGTAAGCAATTTAATATGGTCACCTGATTATTTTGTTATATGTAAAATAAAGGAGAAAAAAGAGGGGAAAATAAGGAATTTTGAAGATGTTAAGGAGATTATAAGAAAAAAGATTGAAATTGAAAAGAAAAAGGAAATTATAATTTCTGAAGCAAAAAGAATAAGAGATGAGTGGGAAAGAGATGGCAAGTTTTCAAAATTGGATGAGAATTATGCTATTTTTAACAAATTTGAATATTTTTATATAACAGGTATATTTCCAGGACTTCCTGAAAAAGGTAAAATTGCAGGGATTCTTGAAAACCTTAAAGAGGGAGAAATTTCTGAGCCAGTTCTTTTTAAAAACAATTTTGTTTTGATAGTAAAACTTATAAAGAAGGAATTTCCTTCACAAAAGGAAATAGAAGAAAATATTCAAAGATACGCCCAAAATTTTAGTTTAAATCGTTTTAATAAAATTTGGAATTCATGGATAAAGGAACTTCAGAAAGAGGAAAATATAAAGGATTACAGGTCCTATTTACTCTACTAGTAATTTTTCTTCCGCTTTTTTCGCAGGAAAAAATATTTGTTGAAAAAATCTATTTTGAAGGAAATAGTAAAATTTCTGACAAAAAGTTAAAAAAAATTTTGGGAATAAAGGAAAAAAGTTTTTTAAGAAAGGGTGAAATAATTTTAGAAATTCCAAAAATAGAAAATTTTTATCATTCAAATGGATTTCTTGAAGCAAAGGTTACAGGGACGCGTTTTTTGGAGAAAAAAGGCAAATATTTTGTATATTATTATATTTATGAAGGAAATCAAAAAATTATAAAGGAGATTGAAATTGAAGGAGAAAGGAAATTTTTTCCAATTTTAAAGTTTCCAAAAACACCTTCAATATGGAAGGATGAAATAATTTTTAATTTTGAAAATGATTTATACTTAAAATATAAAAAAAATGGATTTCCCTTTTTTGATATGGAAAGAAAAATTGTTGAACTTCCAGAGGATTCCATAATTTTAATATACGAAGTTAAGGAAGGTAAAAGGGCAAAAATTAATGATTTTTATGTTCAGGGTTTAAAAAGGGTTAAAGAAAAAATTGCTTTAAGAGAAATTGAGATAAAAAAAGGAGAATTTTTTAATATAGAAAAAATTGAGAATTCAATTTCAAACCTTTATACAACAGGAATTTTTGGTAAAGTTGAATATGAAATAATTCCTCAAAATGATTCAGAATATGTAAATATTTTATTTAAAATGGAGGAAAGAAAAGAAAGGATTTTAACACTTGGAGCAGGTTATTCAACAGAGGGAAATTTAGGAACTCGCATTTCCTTTTCCCATCTAAACCTTTTTAGAAATGGTCAAAGAATTTTTTTAGAAACAAATCTCTTACAAAATTTTAAATTTATAAAGCATTTTGAAATAGAAGGAACTTACATTGAACCTTTCCCCTTCAATTTTAGAACCCCTTTTAATTTAACGGGCTTTTATTATAAGGATAAGGATGAAAAAGTTTTAAGAAAAGGTTTTGAGGGAGGTCTTTCAAAGAAAATTACAAGATATTTACAATTTCAATCAAGATTGAATATGCAAAGGGTAACTGAAATATTTAAGGAAAAGGTTTATTTAAATTCAATTTCTTTCTCCTTAATTTTTGATGATAGAAATAGTTTTATGGAACCAACAAAAGGTGTTTTTTTCCTTACAAATATTCTTCAAGCAGGTTCTTTTCTTAAAGGAGATGCTGATTTAAGAAGAATTTTAATTGACTTTTCCTCATTTACACCTCTTAAATTTTTTATTTTTGCTTTTAGATCAAAATTTGGACTTTTGTTTCCTTATGGAAGAACAGATTCTGTTCCCTTATCAGAAAGATTTTTACTTGGAGGTGAAGGAAGTGTAAGAGGAGTTAAAAGATTTAGTATAGGAGAAAAGGATCCAAGGGGAATAAAATCAGGAAATAATTTTATAAATTTAAATTTTGAAGCAAGATTCAAATATTTTTCACCTTCCTTTTATCCTGTTATTTTTTTTGATTCGGGTATTTTAAAAAATGATATAAAGGATTTTAATTTCAAAAGTTTTGTAAATACTTCTGGTCTTGGTTTAAGATTTAATTTTTATTATATAATTTTAAGAACTGATTATGCCTTAAATTTAAAAAAAATTAAAATAAATAAAGGTTTTTTATATCTTGGAATTGGTCATATGTTTTAAGGAAACCTATATTCAACCTTTATTTCAGGATAAAAAATTTTATTTTTAAATTCAAAAATTCTTTTCAAAAATTTCTTTTTAATGGGTGCCTTTACAAATATTATTTCCTTTAAAGAAAAATCCCTTTTTAATATCTCTTTAAATTCCTCAAAACTCATAACATCATCAACAAGACCAATTTCTTTTGCCTTTTTCCCTGAAAATATTCTACCATCAGCATATTCTTTCAATTTTTCTAAGGGCAAATTCCTTGATTCACTAACTATTTTTAAAAAATCCTCATATATATCGTTTATAAATTCCTCAATTATTTTCTCTTCCTCTTTTGTCATTTCCCTAAAAGGAGAACCTATATCCTTATACTTTCCACTTTTTATTGTTTTTTCATAAATCCCAATCTTTTTTAAAAGGTCATAGTAATATATAAAAGTGACCCTTGCCCCAATTGAACCTGTTAATGAATTTGGGTCAGAAAATATCTTATCAGAAGCACAGGCAACATAATATCCACCTGATGCCCCAACTGTTTCTATATACGCATATACTTTCTTTTTTGTTTTTTCCTTAAATTTCTTTAAACGAGAATATATCTGATAGGAACTTGATGCACTTCCACCAGGTGAATTTATATAAACTACGATTCCTTTTATAAATGGAATTTTTTCAAAATATTCTATTTCCTTTACCTTATCTTCATAATCAAGTATAATCCCTTCTATCTTAACAATTCCCATATTTCCCTTAATTTGCATACAGGAAATTAAAAATAAAAAGATTATAAGATATTTTTTCATTTTACCCCCCTATTTTTAATTTAAAAAAAATTTCATTTCCTTTAAAAAGTGAAATTTCATTTTCATCTATTTTAACAAAACTTCTATAATTTGGAAAATCTCCTGTATTTAAATAATATTTTCCATCCTTTTCCATAAAAATTGGAAGATGAAAATGTCCTAAAATAACAATATCATATCCTTCTTCAAAATGCTTTAAAACTTTTGGGGGAATTTCCTTTGGAATTTCTTTTTTTGAAGAGTTGTGTCTTGAAATAAAAGAAATTGCTTTTGCTATTTGAAATCCAATGTCAGGATGTATTAGATAAAATAAATTTTTTGTTATTTTATTCCTTAAAAATTTTGTTAAAAGATTTCCAAAAAAATCTTCTGGAAAATATCCATCACCATGAGCCATAATTATATTTTTATCTTTAATTTTAAATTTAAAATTTCCCTTTGTTATTTTAACTCCAAAAAATTCAAGAAAATCTTTTACCCAGAAATCATGATTTCCTGGTGTAAAATAAAAATTTAATCTTTCCTTTTCCTCCCATAGCCCCTGTAAAAATTTAAAATATCTTTTCAATATAACTTCCTTATATTCAAACCAGAAATCAAAAATATCACCCAAAAGTATAATGTTTGTTTTGTCAGGTAATTTTTTAATCAAATTGAAAAAATCCCTTATAACCTCATCATCCTTTTCCTCATCTATTCCTAAATGAAAATCAGCAAAAACATAAAAATTTTCCAATTTACCTCCTCAATTTTTTCTTTAACTTTTCCAATTCCTTTTTAATTTCCTTTTTTACTTCCTTTTCAATCTTTTCAACTTCCTTTTTAACCTGAGAAGAATATACTTTTATCTCTGGATTTTCATAATTTCCCTTTATATCCAAATTAAAGGACAAATTTTTAAAATTGATAAAAGCATCCATGTCCATATCACCCTTTAAAGAAACTTTACCCTTTGGAACTATTTCAAAATCCCTTCCCTTAATTTTTAAATCAGGAAAATATATAAACCCATTTTTAATTTCAAATTTAAAATCCATCTTTTCAAAATAAATTTTTTCAAGTTCCTTAATCTTTGTTATCTCTGCTATTTTTTTCAAAATTTTATTTCCTTCAATATATCCTTTAACTAAGATTCCAAAATTTTCTGAATTTAATGTTTCAAGAATATTTAAAAGGTCCATACTTGTTTTTGAATTTATATTTAAAATCCCTGTTATTTTAAAGGGCAAAAATTTTAAATTTGGTAAAAGTTTTGAAAAATTTATATTTTTTGCATTTAACTCTATATCAAGTAAAAAACTTCCCTTTCTTAATGAAAAATTCCCTTCAATAGTTCCTTCAAATGCCTCTCCTTTAAAATTTTCAATCCTTATATTATTTTCTTCACCCTTTAATCTAAATCTAACATTTTTTAAAACATTATTATTTTGTAAAAATTCCTTAATAAAACAATTTATATCTATTTTTAAATTTGGTGGCAAAAGAAATGGTGTTTCCCCCTTTTCCTTCTTTTCTTCTTTATAAATTTCATCCAAATTAAAATAAAAAGAGGATATATTTCCAGAAATCTCTATTTTTTTATCAAAATTTAAATCAGCATCTATATTTAAATCATTTTTTCCTGAAAAAAATTTTGCCCTAATTTTCCCCTTATTTTTTTCACCTTTTAAATTTGCCTTAATTTCAAAAATTTTATCCAAATTTGTGAATTTTTTTAAGTTTCCCTTTATATTTGAATTTATTTCAAAATAAATTGAAGGGAAAAATTTAACAATTCCATCAAATTTTAAATCAACTTCCTCAAAAATTCCTTTAAAGGAGAAGGAAAAATTTTCCCCTTTAAATTCACTTTCAAAATCCTTAAAATCTATTTTTTCTTTCAAATAATTAACTTCAATATTTTCACTTTTAATCTTCCCATATATAAATGGATTTTCTTTTCCCTTTAAATTCAAATCAATATTTAAAATACCAAAGATTTTTAATTCTTTTAAAATTTCAGGAAGATTTTGTAAATTAAAATTTTCTGAACTCAAATAAACATTATATTCAGTTTCCCCACTTATAATTCCTTTTATATATCCCTTTAAATTCAATTCATTTTTAAATAAATATATTGAAAAATTTTCAAGATTTGCCAAATCATTTTTTAAATCAAAATTTATTTTAAATTTATCCTTTAAGGGAAAATCAAAATTTCTTATCCTAATTTCAAATTCATTTTCACCTTTAATTTCAAGAATATTTTTCTTTAAAATCCCCTTTAAATTTAAATTGAAATTTGATATTTCTATTTTTTCATCATCGTATATTTTAAATTTTCCATTTTTTATTTCAAGATTTTTCAAGAAAAATATAAAAGGAATTTCAAATTCCTTTTCAGAAGTTTTTTCCCCTTTAACTTTTTCAATTTTTTCCTTCTTTATCCTGTATTCAAAAAAGGGCTTTTCTATACATATCTTATCAATTTCAATTTTCTTAAAAATTATTGGAATTAATTTAATTTTAAATAAAATTCTTTCAGAAGAAGCAATTTCCCTTTCCTTATAAAGTTTTAAATTTTTAATATCTATTCCAACCCCTTTAATTCCAATATAAGGTGAAACCCTTTCAATTTTACAATAAAGTCCAGTTGCCTCCTTAATTTTATCTTCAGAAAATTTCCTTATCCTTTCCTCTGTAAGAAATGACTTTATTAAAAAATATAAAATTAAAAGGAGAAAAAAGAAAATAAATAATATAATTCCACTAATTATTAAAATCCTTTTCATTTTGCCTCCCTTAATGGATTTTTAAATAAATAGTATAAAGCAGGAAGGTTTCCAATTGCACTCACAAGCCAATAAAAGATTGATATCAAAATTGTCTTTTCCTTTAAAAAATAGTCCTTAAAAAAAATCAAAAAGGCACCTTCTCTTATTCCAAATCCACCAATTGTAAAGGGAATAACATTTAATGCATTTATTATTGGAACATATAAGATAAATAAATTTATTTTACCATTGATTCCAAATGATTTTGAAACAAAAAAAGCAATTAAGGAAAAGGAAATTTGGACTGGTATTGCAAGGAATGTTGAATATAAAACAAGTTTAAAATTTCTTTTATAAGAATTTATTGCATTATAAAAATTTAATAGTTTTTTAAAAATTTTAATTTTTTCAAAAATTCTTTTTATAAAGGGAATATAAAATAAAAAAAGGGAAAAGATTGAAAGAATTAAAAATATAAAAATTAAAATAAAAAGATTTTCTTTTTCTTTAAGAGAAAAAATTAAAAAAATAAAGGCAATTAAAAATATTCCAATCATTCCAGTAATCCTATCAACTAAAACAGATGCAAATCCCTTTGAATATCCATCCGTATATTTTGAAAGTATTATTCCCCTTGAAATGTCAACTCCTGCTGTTGCAGGTGTTATTGTATTTATTAACATTCCAAGCATATAAACCCTAAATATTTCAAAAATTGAAACATTTTTTCTTAAAAAGGGAATTAAAAGTATTTTCCATCTATATGATAAAAAAAATAATGTAATCCAGTAAAAGATAAAGGAAATAAAAAAATAAAAATAATTTATATTTTTTAAACCTTCAAAGAGATTTTTAATTTCAATTTTCTTAAATATGAAAAATAAGATTAAAAATGAAAAGAAAATTCTTAAAAAAAGATAAATTAAATCTTTTATCTTTTTTGATACCATAAATTGTAAAAGGATTTGAATTCAGAAGAATCAAAAATTTTAAAATAAAATTCTTTATTTTCCTTATAAAATTCAATTGTTTTTTTAATCCCTTCATAAAAATTTATTTTTGGCTCCCATCCAATTTTTCTTATTTTTGAAGTATCAAGAAAATATCTTACATCATGGCTTGGTCTATCCTTAACAAATTCATAAAAATCATCCCTTTTACCCATCATTTCACCTATAATTTTTACAAGTTCAATATTTTCTATTTCAAATCCACTTCCAACATTATAAATCTCTCCAATTTCACCTTTTTTCAAAATAGTATAAATACCATTAACAACATCACTCACATATATCCATTCCCTTTTCTGTTTACCATTTCCATAAATGGGAATTTTTTCATTCCTTAAAATCTTAATTATTATTAAAGGGATAAATTTTTCAGGATATTGCTTTGGACCATAGGTATTTGAAGGTCTTAAAATTATAATTGGTAAATTAAAGGTTTTATAAAAGGAAATTGCTAACAAATCTGCACATGCCTTACTTGCTGCATAAGGACTTGTTGGATTTAATGGGGAATTTTCATTAAAGGAACCTTCAAAAGAAGGACCATATACTTCATCAGTTGATATATGAATATATTTTTTAACATTTTTATAATTTTTCAAATTTTTTAAAATATTATAAGTTCCAAAAACTTGTGTTTTTATAAATTCATCATGATATAATATTGACCTATCAACATGTGTTTGTGCTGCAAAATTTATAACATAATCAGAAAATTGAAATAAAATTTTTAAAATTTTCTCATCATTTATTGAACCAAGAACAAACAAAAATTTTTCCTCATCCTTTAAAAATTTTTCAATTTCCCTTTTAAATTCATTTTCATCTAAAAAAATTAGATCAAATCCCCTTATCTTCTCATTTACTTTCTCATAAATTATTTTATTTATAAAAATTTTTTTATAAATCTCATTATTTATGTTGTTTAAAAAAAATGGAATTTCACAAAAATCTTTTCCTTCTTTGAGCAAAACAATTTTTTTTAAATAATTTTTTAAATTGAATAAATTTCCTGAATAGGAAAGATTATCAAGACAAATTATTTTATAATTTTCCTTTATTATAAAATCAATAAAATTACTTCCAATAAATCCTGCACCACCTAAAACAAGAATTTTTTCCATCTAAAAGTTTTTCCTTTCCCAATTATAGGGAATATCCTTTGAATCAAATGGTTTTCTAAATTCATCAGGATTTTCATAATTATATGTCTTATCAGGAATATTTATAACAAGGACTTCCTTTTCACATATATTTTTAAGTCCATGCCATAAATTCTTTGGAATATGAACTAAAACCATATTATGCTCACCAATAAAAAATTCATTTATCATTCCCTTTGTTTTGCTATCTTCCCTTTCATCATAAATAACGAGTTTTACCATTCCATAAATGCATGCAATATTATCATTTTGATTTTTATGTAAATGCCATGCCTTTATAACATTAGGATAAAGAGTTGTTATATAGACCTGTCCAAACTCGCTAAAAATTTCATCATCTTTTCTTAAAATTTCAAAAAGTCGTCCCCTTTCATCAGGAATAACCTTCAATTTTTTAATCTTAACACCTTCAATAATTTCCATTTTAAAATTATAATGCTTTAATTTTTTTTTATTCAACTTGACACATTTTTATTTTTTCTTTATAATTTATTATTAAATCAAAATTAAAAGGAGGGTTTTATGAAAAAATTATTTATAA
>CAZUSI010000007.1:0-19866 GCA_964623395.1 uncultured bacterium
TTTAAATTATAAGGGAATTGATTTAAATTTTTAAAATACTTTAAAATAAAATTTTTAAAATGGGGAGAAGGGGTAAATCTTAAAAAATGAAAGGAGGAAAAATGAAAAAAATTATTGCAACTGTTCTTATTTTATCATTTATAGGTTGTTATGCGGTAAGATATGTTGCTCCAGTAGGTAAAGATGTAAAAGTGCTGGATGAAGCATCTCCTGCAAAGGTAAAGGTTCAGAAAAAAGTATGGTATGCATTGTATGGTCTTATTCCATTAACAGATAATTCAACAGCAGATTTAATTCAAAAATACAATTTAAAGAATGCAAGAGCAACAAGCAAATTCACAATTTTAGATTACATTATTTCTGCTTTTACAGGTTATGTAACAATAGTTACATTGACAATAGAAGTTGAAGGTGAACCTTCTGAATAAATTTTTTAACCCTTCTCCCCATTTGACTTTTTTAAATAAAATACTTTATAATTTATGTAGTTTTTTAAAAGGAGGTATTTTTATGAAAAAACTTATAGCAGGAATGGTGGTGATGGCATTCCTTATAGGATGCGAGGGGCCTGCAAAAATAAAGGAAGATGTGGAAACACTGAAAGGAAATGTGACAGAATTGCAAGGAAAGGTAAAAGAACTTGAAGGTAAAATAATGGAACTTGAAGGTAAGATAACACAACTTGAAGGGAAAATAACACAAATGGAAAGTAAAACAATGCCAACAAAAGGAACTGTTCCAAAAGAAAGTGGCACTTTGCCACCTGTAAGGAAAAAATAGGAGGTGAAATATGAAGAAATATTTAATGATAGGTGTAGGAATAATTCTAATAGGTATATATTTTTATGGTTGTCCAAAAGGAGAAGTTCCTGAAACACCAAATGTTCATACAGTAAAAGTAATTCAAAATGGAGGAGGATTAAGATTTGAATGGGATGCTGTTGAAGATGCTGATGGATATAGGGTTTATGCAGATGGTGTTAAAAAATATGAAGGAACAAATTTATATTATGAATTAACAGATCCTGCAATGGAAGTAGAAATTGTTGCCTATAATGATGAAGGTGAATCAGATCCATGGACACTTGATTTAACTCCAAAAGCTACATTAAGTGTAAAAGTTTATGATGCTCTTGATCCAGATCCTAATCATCCATCCTATGTAGAATTTGTAAATGGAGTTGCTACACCAAGGAATGCTAATTATAAACAGCAGGCATGGATGTTATTTTACAGAGATTCAGTAAGCACAAATTCTCATAATAATCCAAATGTTGATGCAGGATTTTCTGCAATTTCAGGTAGCATTGATGATGCAAAAATTGCTCCGGGTGTAGGAAATTATATTACAAGAGATAAAGCAATTGAAGGGAGTGCATATTACATATGGTTTGATTTTGAGCCAATAAATGTAATGGGAGAAGAGGATTACTTCGCAAAGATGAAGATAACAGCAAAATCAGGTTATGAATATACAGTTGATTTTTACTTCCAGACATTTAAAGGACTTCGCTGGGTAAAAACAAAGTAAAAAATAAAAGAGAAAAAATTAAGGGGAGGCATTTGCCTCCCCTTTTTATTTTATACGCCCCCGGCAGGACTCGAACCTGCAACCCTCGGATTAGAAATCCGATGCTCTATCCTATTGAGCTACGGGGGCAAACAAATTAAATGATAAAGGAAATTGAATATATTTTTCAAATTGAATTTATAATTTTTTATTCTTTATAATTAAATTTCTTGGCGACGTAGCTCAGGGGTAGAGCAGGGGTTTCATAAGCCCTGTGTCGGCGGTTCAAATCCGCCCGTCGCCATTATTTTTAAGAAGTATTTATTTGACTTTTTTTATTAAAAACTTTAAAATTTATTTTTAAATTTTAAAAAGGAGGTTTTTTTATGAAAAAATATGTAATGATTATTGTGGGAATAAGTATAATATATGCATGTGCACCAAAGGCAACTCAACCTTCAGCAAAACCCCCTGAGGAAGAAGTTATAATAATAGGGGAAGAGGAAACTTCTAAACCAGCTGAATCACCTACAGTTGAAGAAGGTGAAATAACTTTTGAAGAGGCAACACCTACACCTACTGAGATTGAAGAAGCAGTACCTACACCAACACCTACTGAAAAAGTAAGTCCAGCACCTTCAAAACCCCTTTATGGATATAGAGTTCAAATACTTGCTACTTCAAATAAAGAAAAAGCAGATATGTTTGCGAAAGAGGCACAAGCACGTTTTAAGGATCAAAAGGTATATGTTGAATTTGTTTCACCCTATTATAAAGTAAGGATTGGTGATTTTCTAACAAGGGAAGAGGCAGAAACATTCAGGGCAAGAGCAAAATCTCTTGGTTATTTTGATGCTTTTATTGTTGAAAGTCCTATAACTCCGAAATAGATATTTGGAATTTATTCTTGTTTCAAAAAATAAAAGTAAATTAAGGGAATTTGAGAGCTTTTTTAAGAATTTAAATATTAAATTTATCCCTTTTTATAAAAATATTTGTGAAGAAGGATTAACTTTTTTTGAGAATGCATATTTAAAAGCAAAAGAAGGTTTTAAAGAAAAAAGAATTGCATCAATTGGTGAAGATTCTGGACTTGTTATTGATTATTTATATGGAATGCCAGGTGTATTTTCAAATAGATTTTATAAAGAAGGGGATTATAAAGGGAATATAAAAAAAGTTTTAGAAATTTTAAAGGATGTCCCTTTTTATAAAAGAAAAGCAAAGTTTGTTTCAGTAATAGTTTTATTTTTAGGAGAAAATAAATTTTTTAGTTTTAAGGGTGAGGTTGAAGGATTTATAAGTTTTGAGGAAAAAGGTAAAGAAGGATTTGGTTATGATCCAATATTCCTTTATCCTGGACTTGGAAAAACATTTGCTGAAATTCCACTTGAAATTAAAAATAGAATAAGCCATAGAGCAAAAGCATTGATGGAATTTAAAAAATTTATAATAGAAAATGAAGGCAATATTTTTAGATAGAGATGGAACAATAATTAAAAATGTTCCATATTTAAATGACCCTGAAAAAATTGAATTTTTACCTTTTGTCTTTGAAGGCTTAAAAATTCTTTCCTCTTACAATTTTTCATTTTTTATAGTTACAAATCAATCAGGTGTTTCAAGAGGTCTTATTAAAATTTTTAATTTAAGAAAAATACATAAAAAAATTAAGGAAATTCTAAAAAAAGAAGGGATAGAAATTAAGGAAATTCTTTATTGTCCCCATTTACCAGAAGATAATTGCAATTGTAGAAAGCCAAAAACTGGTTTAATTGAAAAAATTTTAAAAAAGTATAAAATTGATTTAAAAAATTCTTATTTAATTGGTGATAAAGAAGAAGATATTTTACTTGCAAAAAATGTTGGTATAAAAAGCATTTCTTTATCAAAAAATATAAGTGTTAAACCTGATTTTTTTGCAGAGAATTTTAAAGAGGCAAGTTTATGGATAATAAAAGATTATTCTTCTTAATTTTTTTATTTCTTTTAAATTTTAGACTTGCAAGAGTTAAATATGAAGGAGGAGGTGATTGGTATAATGATCCTGAAATTCTTCCAAATCTTGCAAGGGAAATTTCAAAAAGAACAGAGTTAAAAATAGAACCTGTTCAAGATATAGTTGAACCCTCTGATAAAAAAATATTTCAATATCCCTTTTTATTTTTAACAGGACATGGAAGGGTAAGTTTTTCACAAGCAGAGGCAAAAAATTTAAGAGAATATCTTTTAAAAGGAGGTTTTCTTTATATAGATGATGATTATGGAATGGATGAATATATAAGGGAAGAAATCAAAAAAATTTTTCCTGAAAAAGAACTTCTCCCTGTTCCTTATGATCATCCAATATATCATATATTTTATGATTTTGAAAATGGACCACCAAAAATTCATGAACATTATCCTGGTCCACCACAAGGACTTGGAATATTTCATGAAGGAAGATTATTAATTTTTTATACTTATAATTCAAATATTTCTGATGGATGGACGGATGCCTATAATGACCCACCTGAAAAACAAGAAGAAGCAATAAGAATGGGCATAAATATACTTCTATATGCAATTTTATATTAAGAACCTATTTGAAAGATGAATTGTCTAAAATTTTGAAATGAGGAGGTGAAGATGAAAACACTGATTAAGACAATAGCAGTTTTAATGGTGATACAATTTAAAGCCCTCTTTTCTTTTGAGCATATAGCACTTTTAACAGAACCAAGAATTTTAGAAGAACTTGGACTTACAAAAGAACAGAGAGAAAAAATAAGAAGTATACATTTTGAAATAGAAAAAAATGCTGAAAATATAAAAAGTAAAATAAGAATTGAGGAGATTGAACTTAGAGAACTTCTTTTTGAAGAAAAACCAGAGATTAAAAAAATTGAGGAAAAAATAAAGAAAATAGGGGATTTGAATTCAGAATTAAGAATTTTAAAAATGAAAAAATTTTTAAAAATAAGGGAAATTCTTACTCCTGAACAATTTGAGAAATTCAGAGAAATTGTTAGAGAAAGACCATTTTTAAGGGAAAGAATAAGAAGACATTTTAGAGATTAATGGATGATTATAAAAGGAGGAGAAAATTGGAGGAATTTATGAATCTTTATTCAAAAAAAATTTTCAATTTTTTAAATTATGCGATTGGAGATAAAGAGGAAGCAAAAGATCTTGTTCAGGATGTTTTTTTTAAAGTATACAAATCTTTGCCAAAATTTAGGGGAGATTCTTCTCCATATACATGGATATATAAAATTGCAATAAATACATTGAGAAATTATATAAAGCAAAAGAAAATTAAAAAAATTTTTTCCTTAGAAAAAATTCCTGAAGAAATTCAAATGGGATATGATCCACCTGGAAGACCATCTTCTCTTTTATATGATGCTTTTAAAGAAATGCCCCATGATCTAAAAGAAGTTATTTTGCTTTATTATTATGAAGAATATGGAACAAAGGAAATTTCTGAAATTCTTGATATTCCAGAAGGGACTGTTAAATCAAGGCTTTATAGGGCAAGAGAATTTATAAAAAATTATTTGGAGAAAAGGGGAGTATATGGAGTGTGAAAAATATAAGGAATTTTTATGGGATTATTTAGAGGGTAAAGAAATTCCTTATGAGATTTTAAAACATGTTGAAAGTTGCAATTTTTGTTTAAAAGAGATAGAAAAGATAAAAAAGACAATTGAAATATTAGATAATTTAAAGGAAAATTTAATAGAGCCATATGATATAAAAGAAGATGTCTTTGAAGAAATAGAAAAATATGAAAGGTTAAGGAAAAATGTTAAAAATTTTTCATTAATTGCTACACCTTTTTTCTTTACTTTTTTGTTATTTATAATATTTAATTTTTATAAAAGTAAAAAAACAATTGAAATAATATATCCTAAGGAAATCCAAATCTTGACTCCCGAGGAAGTTTATTTTGCGTTTAAAATTCCTGAGAATAAAAATTTTATTGCTCAAATTGATTCTTATGATATTACTCAAGATATTGAATTTTTCAAAGATATTTGTTTTTATGATGCAAGAAATTTTGAAATAGACCCAGGTTTTCATATTTTTAAAATAAATATTTTTGATGAGAAAGGAAAAATTATAAAAAAAGTTGAAAAAATTTTTTATTTAACAAATTATAAGTGTGAAGAATACACTTATTCTCCTTAATTATATAGTTTCATACAATTTTTTAATAAAAATTGCATCCTTTTCTAAATTCGGACTTTCACATATTATAAATCCCTTAACATTAAAATCTTTTAATGCTTTAATTAAATCCTTATAATTGAATTTACTTTTCCTTAAATTTAAATGTTCTATTTCTCCCTTTTCACCATATTTCATTCCTGAAATGTGTATTTGCATCCTTTCAAGGGATTTTTCTCCAAGTTTATTTTTATAATTTTCAAGAACTTCACAAAATTTATCATAATTATTTATTTCTCCTAAACTTCTTGCATAAATATGAGCAAAATCAATTACTGGTTCAACACCTTCAATTTCTTGTGATAAAGATAAAAGCTCTTCTAAGGAGCCAAATTGTGATAATTTCCCCATTGTTTCAGGTCTTAAAATAACATCAATTTTTAATTTTTCAATCTCCTTTCTTATAGATAATATTTCTTTTTTAACCTTTTCATAAACTTTTTTTGGTTCCTCATCTTGATAATAAGCAGGATGAAAACATATATCCTTTGCTCCACAAATATTTCCTATAATTGCAGAATCTATTATATGTTTTTTTGAATTTTTCAAAATTTTTTTATCAGAAGAATTTAAATTTATCCAATAAGGTGCATGAACTGTTAATTTTACATTTAATTTTTCAGCAATTTCTTTCACATTTTCTGCCTTTTCTTTTGACATTTTTACTCCTTTTACAAATTCTATTTCCATTGCATCTAATTTCAATTTATGAATTCTTTCTATACCTGCCTCTGTTGTTTTCTTTTTAGTAGATAAAGGAACTCCTGCTGTTCCAAATAAAATTTTTTCCATAACATAATTATAATTTAATTTTAATTTTTTTTTCAATTTGATATTTCCTTTTTTAATTCCTTATAATTTTTTTTCTTAATGGAAAATAATGTTGTTGAAATAATTCTTCATCTTGTTCTTCAAATTTCTTTAATTCTTCTAATAGCAAGAATATTTGCTGAATTTTTTGAAAGATTTTTAAAACAACCCCCTGTTTTAGGAGAACTCATTGCTGGGATAATAATAGGTCCTTATCTTCTTGGCAATTATATTAAAATTCCAAATTTTGGTCCAATTTTTCCAAAAATTATTCATTCAAATGTTCCTGTTTCAAATGAACTTTATTCAATTGCACAAATAGCAGTAATCATTTTGCTTTTTGTTTCAGGTATTGAAACCGATTTTTCCCTTTTTCTAAAATTTGCGGGCCCTTCTTTTTTAGTAGCAGCAGGAGGTGTTATTTTACCTTTTCTTTTGGGAAATTTTTTAACAGTTATTTTTGGTTTTGCAGATAATTTTCTTTCACCAAGTGCGCTATTTATGGGAGCAGTTTTAACAGCAACTTCAGTTGGAATAACTGCAAGAGTCCTATCCGATTTGAAAAAAATAAATACACCTGAAGGAATTACGATACTTGCTGCTGCTGTTATTGATGATGTTCTTGGAATTCTTGTTCTTACAATAGTTATAGGTATTATAAGAGGTGGAAATTTAAGTGGATTTCAAATAGGTATTGTTGCTTTAAAGGCGATAGGGATATGGATAGCAATACTTATAATTGGAATATTAATATCAAAGCCTTTTGTTAAAATTTTGAAAAAATTTAAAACAGATGGTGCAAGAATAGCACTAACACTCTTTTTATGTTTTCTTGGTGCCTTCATTGCAGAATATTTTGGACTTGCAATGATAATAGGTTCCTATGCAATAGGACTTGCATTTTCAAATACTGAAATAAAAGAAGAATTGATTGATTCTTTAAGGGGAGTATATTATTTTCTTGTTCCAATATTTTTTGTAGTAATGGGTATGATGGTTGATATTAAAAGTATTTTACCTGTTATTCTATTTGGAACTTTTATATCAATTGCAGCAATAATAGGAAAGGTTTTTGGCTGTGGTCTTTTATCTTTAATTTCTGGATTTAATTTTTTAGGAGGGGCAAGAATTGGTTTTGGAATGCTTCCAAGAGGGGAGGTTGCTTTAATAATTGCAAGTGTTGGAATTGCACAAGGAGTAATAAAAAGTGATATGTATGGAGTTGCTGTAATGATGACAGCAATTACAACTCTTATGGCTCCCTTTATACTTGTTTATTTATTTAAAATTGAGAAGGAGGGAATTAGAAAATGGAAGAAGAAATAAAATTTGAAGGTGATTCCTTTTTTATTGAAAAAATAATAAAGAATATTGAGGAAATTTCAATAAAAAGGGGTTTTTTAAAAAAAATTGATGTTGAGAGTTATGTTGATAGAAGAATTATTGAATTTTATAAAGAAAATGAAATTTTTTCAATTTATGTTGATTTTAAAGAAGGTGAAAGGGCATTTTTTAATTTAAAAGGGAAAGAAGGAATAGAAATTTTCTTTTACGCACTTAAGAAATTTTTTGAAGATATGATAAAAAATTTTAAAAACTTTTTTGATGAGGAAAAAATTAAAAAATTGAAAAAAATTTTTGAAGAAATTTTAAAATAAAAAGGAGGAAAGAATGCTTGTAAAATTATATGATGGAAGAGAAATTCCTGTTGAGATGTATAAAATAAGGATGCTTCAAAAAATAGAACTTAAACCGATTAAAAGAAGGATTAAGGCAATTGAGGAAGCAGGTTACAATACATTTCTCTTAAAAACAGAGGATATATTTTTGGATATGCTTACAGATAGTGGTGTTAATGCAATGAGTGATAAGCAGTTTGCTGGATTCCTAACCACCGACGATGCATATGCAGGAAGTATGACCTTTTATGAATTAAAGGAAACTGTTAAAGATATACTTGGATATGAATATTTATTACCGGTTCATCAAGGAAGGGCTGCTGAACATTTAATTTCAAAGGTTTTTATAAAACCGGGTCAAATTGTAATAACAAATTATCACTTTACAACAACAAAGGCACATATTGAAATAACAGGTGGTGGAACTTGCCTTGAGCTTTATACTGATGAAGCCCTAAATACAAAAAGCACTTTCCCTTTTAAAGGTAATCTTGATATTGATAAAACTTTAAAGGCAATTGAAAAATATGGGAAGGATAAAATTGCCTATATAAGGATGGAGGCAACAACAAATTTACTTGGGGGACAGCCTTTTTCAATGGAAAATTTTAAAGAAGTAAGAAAAATATGTGACAAATATGGAATTTTGCTTGTTCTTGATGGGAGTTTAATAAGTGAAAATGCCTATTTTATTAAGGAAAGGGAAAAAGGATATAGAAATAAAAGTGTAGCAGAGATAGTTAAAGAATTATGTTCTATTCCTGATATATTCTATATGAGTGCAAGAAAAAATACATGTGTAAGAGGTGGACTTATCGCTACCAACAATGAAAAACTTTTTAAACAGATGGAAGAATGGCTCCCTGTTTATGAAGGATTCTTTACATATGGTGGAATGTCTATGAGAGAAATTGGTGCAATGGTTGTTGGTATGAGAGAAATGGTGAATGAAGATGTTGCTGCTTCTTCAATAGAACAGATAAAATATTTTGTTGAAAAACTTGATTCACTTGGAATTCCAGCTGTAACTCCACCAGGTGGTTTAGCATGCCATTTAGATGCAATGAAATTTTTACCACATATCCCACAAAACGAGTATCCTGCTGGTGCACTTGCAGCAGCCCTTTATATTGTTTCAGGAATAAGGTCAATGGAAAGGGGAACAATTTCAATGGATAGAGATAAAAATGGAAATGAAGTATTTTCTGATTTAGAACTCACAAGGATAGCACTTCCAAGAAGAGTATATACTCTTTCTCATATTGAATATGCAATTGATAGAATAAAATGGTTGTATGAACATAGAAATTTGATAAAAGGATTGAAATTTGTTTCAGAGCCACCTGTTTTGAGATTCTTTTTAGGAAAGTTATCTCCAATAGATAATTGGGGTGAAAAGCTTGCAGAAGAGTTTAGGAAGGATTATGGTGAATATTAAATAGGAGGGAAAAATGGCAGGAATAAAGGAAGCAAAATTTATTTGGATGAATGGTGAATTTGTTCCATGGAAAGATGCAAAGGTTCATGTTCTTACTCATGCACTTCATTATTCTTCCTGTGTATTTGAAGGAATAAGATGTTATAAAACAAAAAAAGGGCCTGCAGTTTTTAGGTTAAAAGAGCATATAAAAAGGTTATTTGATTCTGCAAAAATTTATAGAATGGAATTACCCTTTTCTTTTGATGAGATTGTGAAAGCATGTATTGAAACAATTAAGAAAAATGAACTTGAGGAATGCTATATAAGACCACTCGTTTATAGGGGTTATCATGATTTAGGAGTTAATCCCTTTAATTGCCCTGTCGAAGTTGCAATTGCTGTTTGGGAATGGGGAAAATATTTGGGACCTGAAGCAATTGAAAAGGGAGTTGATGTGATGATTTCATCATGGACAAGAATTGCTCCTAATACTGTTCCACCAATGGCTAAAGCTGCTGGAAACTATTCAAATGCCCAACTTATAAAAATGGAGGCAATTACTTATGGGTTTTCAGAAGGAATTGCACTTGATGCATATGGATTTGTTTCCGAAGGTTCAGGTGAAAATATATTTGCAGTTAGAGATGGAATTATATATACTCCTTTTCTTGATGCCTGCATCTTACCAGGAATAACAAGGGATACTGTTATACGACTTGCAAAAGATGAAGGGATAGAAGTAAGGGAAGTTTTAATTCCAAGAGAATTTTTATATATAGCAGATGAGGTCTTCTTTACAGGGACTGCTGCTGAAATTACTCCTATAAGAAGCATTGATAAAATAATCATAGGTAATGGTGAAAGGGGACCTATAACAAAAAAATTGCAAGAAATATTTTTTACTTATGTTTCAGGAGAAATTCCTGATAAATATAACTGGCTAACATTTGTAAAATGAAATTTTTAAAAATAGCATTGGGCTCTGACCATAGAGGTTTTTTCTTAAAAAATTTTATTAAAAATAAATTGGAGGGGGAAGGGATTTTTATTTTTGATTTTGGAATAAATGAAGAGGAAATTTGTGATTATCCTGATTTTGCTATAAAGGTTGCAGAATCTGTTTCAAGGGGAAATTTTGATTATGGAATTTTGATATGCATGACAGGTATAGGTATGAGTATCAGTGCAAATAAGGTGAAAGGAATAAGGGCAGCAATATGTAATACTCCTCAAGATGCCTATTATGCAAGAGCCCATAATGATGCAAATATTCTTTGTATTGGTTCAAAAGAATTTCAAAAGGAACCCCAAAAAGCCCTTGAAATTATAAAAATATTCATAAAAACTCCCTTTGAAGGTGGAAGGCATTTAAAAAGATTAGAAAAGATTAGGATGTATGAGGATAAAAATTTTAGCAAGTGATTCGATGGGGGTAAGGTCAATGTGCACATATGTAGAAACAAAAGATTTGTCTATATTAATTGACCCATCATGTGCACTTGGTCCTTTAAGAGAAAATCTTTATCCCCATTTTTTAGAGATAGAAAATCTTTATAAAAAATGGGAGATTATAAAAGAATACATAAAAAAATCAAAAATTTTAATCTTTACCCATTATCATTATGACCATCATAATCCAAGAGAAATTTATCTTTATAAGGGTAAAAAAGTTTTTTTAAAAAATTATAGGGAGTTAAATAAAAGACAAAAATTAAGAGGAGAAAGATTCTTTAACTTTTTAAAAGAAGAAGGAATAAATTTTGAAGAGGGTGATTCCAAATTTTATAAAGAAGGAAATACAATTATTTTATTTTCAAAACCTTTACCTCATGGGAAAAGTAAGCGCCAAGGGAATGTTATAGGTGTTGGAATAAAGGAAAATAATGATGCTTTCTTTTATACATCAGATATTCAGGGATTTATAAATGAGGACTTAAAGGAAATTCTTTATAAATTGTCTCCTTATTTTATATTTATGGATGGACCTGCCTTTTATATTTATTCAAAAGAAGAGAAAAATAGAGTATGTTTAGAAATTATCCAAAATATAGAAGAGATTAAAAGGGAAATTCCAGAATTTAAAATTCTTGTTTTAGAACATCACTCTATGAGAGGAAAAGAATGGGAACAAATTTATTCTTTTATGAAAGAAAGATTGAAGAAGATTCAAGTGGAGTTTTTATGTGCTGCTGAATATGAAGGTCAGGATGTAATGGATTATGAAGCAAAAAGGAGGGAAATTTATGAAAAGTATTCATCCATTGGCAAAAAAACATCTTGAAAAGGTAGCACCTTATATTCCTGGAAAACCAATTGAAGAACTTGCAAGAGAACTTGGGATTTCTCCTGAAAAGATCATAAAACTTGCTTCAAATGAAAACCTTTTAGGTCCTTCTTATAATGCATTAAAAATTTTAAGAAAAAAAATAAAAGAAGTAAATTTTTATCCCGATGATACATGTTTTTATTTAAGAAAAAAAATAGCAGAAATTCATAATGTTTCAATGGATGAAGTTTTTGTGGGAAATGGTTCTGTTGAGATAATTTATTTACTTGGATTTGCCTTTTTAGGAGAAGGTGATTCTGTTGCATATTGTGAAGGTTCATTTCCTATATATAAAATTGTTGCTGATATAACTGGTGCAGAGAAGATTTCTCCTCCATTGAAAAAAGAGAATAAAGCAGTTGATCCAATTGCACTTTTAAATTCTATAAAACCAAATACAAAAATAGTTTTTATGAGTAATCCAAATAATCCAACAGGTACATATTTTACACATGAAGAGGCAAAATATATTATTGAAAATTCTCCTCAAAATGTTTTACTTGTCTTTGATGAAGCATACAGTGAATTTGTTGATGCTCCTGATTTTCCTAATATTTTTTCCTTTTATAGGGATTATCCAAATGTTTGTATTATGAGAACACTTTCAAAAACGGTTGGACTTGCAGGTTTAAGGGTTGGATATATGATAGCAAGAAAAGAAATAATTGAAACACTTCATAAGGTTAGGTATCCCTTTAATGTTAATTTACTTGCTCAATATGCTGCAATTTATGCTCTTGAAGATAAGAAATTTATGGAAAAAACTTATAAACTTATAAAAAAAGAAAGAAAATTTTTATACAAAGAATTTGAAAAGCTTGGTCTTAAATTTTTACCTTCACAAACAAATTTTATATATGTGGAATTTCAAAAGGATGCGAATTTTATTTATAACGAACTTCTAAAAAGGGGAATTATAACAAGACCAATTGGTCCTCTTTTCCCTAATGCTTTAAGGATTACAATTGGTAGAAGAAAACATAATTTATATTTAATAAAAGCCCTTGCGGAGGTTCTGAAAAGTTAAAGAATTTGAAGGAATTTGAAATATTTCTTGAAATTTTTTATAGGTTTGAAATGGGGGGTGAAGATCCTTTACTAATTTTGGAGGAAATAAAAAAAAGGGAAAATCTAAAGGAAGATTTACAGGAAGATTTAAAAGAGATGATAATAAAAATTAAAAATTCTATTGATTTAATAGATAAAATGATTGAAGAAAATGTTCTTAATTGGGATAAGGAAAGAATATTGAAAATTGACCTTACACTTTTAAGGATTGGAATTGGAAATTTTTTGTTTGGGAAAAGGGATGCAAAAAAAATAATAAATGAGATTTTAAATCTTTCAAAAAAGTATTCCACTGAAACTTCTTATAAGTTTTTAAATGGTGTTTTAGATAAAATTGCTAAAAAACTTGGAAAATTATGAAGATAGTTATAATTTCTGACATTCATTCAAATTATGATGCCCTTTTAGAATTTGAAAAGAAAATAAAAAATATAAGTTTTGATGAAATATGGTGTCTTGGTGATGTTGTTGGTTATAATGCAGAGCCAAATGAATGTGTTGAATGGATAAAAAAGAATTCAAAATATATAATTATGGGAAATCATGATTATGCAGTTTTAAATCCTGAAGAAGCATCTTTTTTTAATGAATATGCTAAAAAAGCAATAGAATGGACACAAAGGAATTTATCACAAAATAATAAACTTTTTTTAGGGACTTTCAAAATAACTTTTAAAATAGAAAATATTTTTTTAGTTCATTCATCCCCTTCATCTCCTTTAAAATGGGAATATATTTTTACCCTTGAAGAAGCCCTTTATAATTTTGATTTTTTTGAGGAAAAAATATGCTTTATAGGACATACACATATACCATGTATATTTGAATTTAAAGAAGAAAAATTTAAATTTATATATCCTGAATATAAGGATGGAATTTTTTCATACAATCTTCATAAAGATGGAAAGTATATGATAAATCCAGGAAGTATTGGACAACCAAGAGATGGTGATCCAAGACTTTCCTTTTGTGTTTTTGATTTGGAAAATTATGAAATTAAATTTTTTAGGTTTGATTACAAGGTTGAAGAGGCTGCAAAAAAGGTTTTTAAAAGTGGATTACCCAATTTTTTAGGACAAAGACTTTTTATAGGGAGATGACAAAAATTTTTCTTATTATTTACTTTAATTTTTGTTTAGATTATAATATAAATTCCTTTTTTGAAAAAAATAAAAATAAAGAAATGGAGAAAATAATGGGTTATATTTCAAGAACTTGTGAAAAGGAAAACTATTTTTTATTTATTAATTCTTATATTATATTAAAAAATGATTTAACTCCCTTTTATATTACAGGAACAGGGCTTTTAGGAACTCATTTAGTTGTTTATGCTTTAAAGGGGGTTATAGGACGAAAAAGACCTTCTGGAAATTCTTCAAGATGGAATTCATCCTTTCCTTCAGGGCATTCTGCTTTATCCTTTGCTTTTGCCAATTCCTTTTCAAAAATTGAAAAAGATTATAAACCTTTACTTTTTACATGGGCTTTTTTTGTTTCTTTTTCAAGAATTTATTTAAGAAAACATTGGTTTACAGATGTGGTTGCAGGAGCAGGAATTGGTATTTTTGTTTCAGAAATTATTTATAAAAATTTTTGGAGTAAAAAATGAGCATACCTTTTGATTTTAGAATGCAACTTTTACTTTCCCTTTCAAGAGAAATTTCCGGAAGTTTAAATCTCTCTCAAATTATAAGATTTGTAAAATTTTCAATTCAAACTTTCATTTCTAATATAGTATGGATGAATATATTTGAAATTGAAAGAGATAAATTAATTCCAGCAGAAGAGGAAGAAAGGGGATGTCTTCTTAAAAATGAAAAATTTTTTTCAGAATTAAAAAGAAAAAAAGAATATATTTATATTGAGGATTTAATAGAGAAAAAATACGATTATTTTCCATTTCATAAAGAAGCAAAAAGTGCTTTATGGATACCTATAAAAAGATGGGATAAAATAGAAGGTTTTTTGGGGATCGAATCAGAGCTTATTAAAGGTTTTAAACTTGAGGACATAATATTTTTAAGAATAATATCGGATTTTCTTGGTGTATCAATATCAAATATAAAGCTTTTAAGGGAGAATGAAGAAAGAAAAAAAGATTTTGAAAGTGCTTATGAGATTTCTCTTCAAATAAATAAACCTTTTAAAAAAGAAGAACTTATTAAAACCTTTCTAAAATTAATTTCAGAAAAATTTGATAGTATTTATACTGCTTTTTTTGAAAAACAAGGAGATATTCTTTATCTTTTTGATTATTATACCACCTCAAATAAAGTTTCCCTTCCCCATCAAGTTTTAATAGGGGAAGAAATTTGCGGAAGGGCAGCTCTTTCCGGAGAATTAATTAATGAATATAAAGAGGATGCAGAAGGTATAAAGAGTAAAATGGCAATTCCAATTTTCTGGGAAAAAAATCTTATTGGAATAATAGAAATAGGAGGGGAAAAAGAATTTTCCGAAAATGAGATTTTCTTTGCTAATTTGCTTTCAAATACTTTTTCTCTTTCTTATCAAAATTCAAAATACTATGAGGAACTTGAAAAATATATAAACGAAATGGAAAAATTGGTTCATGAAAAAACTCAAGAACTTATAAAAGCTGAAAAGTTTGCTTTAATAGGTCAAATGAGTTCAGTTGTTATTCATGAAATTAAAAATCTTTTATCGGGAATATCTGCAATGGCTGAGTTTATTCTCTTAAAGGTTCCGGATGAAAAGATAAGTGAGGTGGCAAAAATGATGAAAGAAGAAATAGAAAAAGCCTTAAGAAATCTTTCAAACATATTAGAATATGTTAAACCAATAAAACTTGATTTAAAAAAAACAAGGATAGAGGAAGTTGTAAAGAAAACACTACTTTTATCTCAAGGATTTTTTGAAGGGAAAAATATAGATGTAGAGGTAAATTTTGAAGAAAATTTGCCTGAAATAATAATGGATGAAGATAAAATAAAGGATGTATTTTTAAATTTAATTTTAAATGCAGCGCAGGCGATAGAATCTAAGGGTTTTATAAAAATAAAAGGATATAGAAGGGATAGTTTTATTATTGTAGAAGTTGAAGATAATGGTATAGGTATTAAAAAGGAGGACATTGATAAGATATTTGAACCATTTTTTACTACGAAAAAAGGAGGAACTGGAATTGGGCTTGCGAGAGTTAAAAAAATACTTGATTACCATTTATGGGAAATAAATGTAAAAAGTGAAATAAATAAAGGGAGCATTTTTGAAATTAAAATACCTTTAAAAATTTAAGGAGGTTTTATGAAGAAAAAAGTTAAAAGAATTTTAATAGTGGAAGATGAAAAAACGCTTGCGCTTACCCTTTATGAAGTCCTTTTTACTGCTTCAGGTGATTTTGAGATTGTTGTGTGTGATAATGCAGAAGATGCATTACAAAAAATAAATGAGAAGAAATTTGACCTTTTAATAACGGATTTGAAATTACCGGGACAGATAGACGGACTTGAGCTTATAAGAAGATTAAAAAAAGAAGAAAGAAGGATACCTTCAATTTTAATGACTGCATATGGGACTGAAGAAGTAAGGGAGGAGGCAAAAAAACTTGGTGTTAAAGCATATTTTGAAAAACCTTTCTCTCTTGTTGAATTCATTAAAAGAATAAAAGAAATTCTTGATGTAAAATAAAAAGGAGAATAAAAATGGCTCTTATTGGTGATTTGAGAGATATAAGAATAGAGGATATTTTAAGATTTGTGAAAAGGATTAATAAATCAGGAATTTTAATAATAAAGGGAAAGAGAGAAGGTGAAATATATTTTAAAGAAGGGAAAATAGTGAGTGTTAAAATTTATGGAGATTTTGTTCCACCTTCTGAGACCCTTGATAAATGCTTAGAACTTTTATATCAGAAGGAGGGTGAATTTAGGCTTGAGCCCTATGAGGAAGAAATGAAAATCAAAGTTGAAATTGATCCTGATACGATTGTAAAAAAGATGAAATGATTATTTTCTCAATGGGGCATAGCAATAGAGATTTTGAGGAATTTTTGAAAATATTAAAAAATTATAATATAAAAAATTTGATTGATTTAAGAAGATTTCCGTCTTCAAGGAAATTCCCCCATTTTAATAAAAATTATATTGAAGAAAAAATGAAGGAAAATGGAATTAATTATATATGGCTCGGGGAACTTCTTGGAGGTAAAAGAAGAATTAAAAGTAATATTCCATTTGGTTCTTATATTGAATATATGAAAACGGATGAATTTAAAGAAGGTATTAAAAAAATTGAGGAAATATGTAAAAATGGCAATACATTATTTTTTTGTGCAGAAAAATTTTATTGGAAATGTCATAGAAAATTTATTTCGCGAGAACTAATTAAAAAAGGATATGAAATTATAGATATAATTGAAGATGGAAAAGAGATAAGAATAAAGTGAAAACATTTATTTCAGGTTCTGAGGCAATAGGTTTTTCTGCAATAAAAGGTGGAATAAGATTTTATGCTGGTTATCCAATAACTCCTGCAAGTGGAATATATACTTATATGATTGAAAATTTACCAAAAGTTGGTGGTTTTGCAGTAGGTTGTTCGGATGAAATAAGTGCAATTTCATATTGTATTGGTGCATCAATGAGAGGAATAAAATCAATGACAGCAACTTCTGCACCGGGTTTTTCTTTAATGATAGAAAGTATTGGTTATGCTCTTATGACAGAAACCCCTGTTTTAATTGTTCTTTGCCAAAGAATGGGGCCTTCAACAGGTGCAGCAACAACTTCTTCTCAGGGGGACATTTTCTTTTCAATTTTCTCAAATTCAGGAGGATATCCTATACCTGTATTCTCTCCATCTTCTATTAAAGATGCCTTTAAAACAACCATTCATGCAATAAATGTTTCAGAAATTCTTAGAACACCCTGCATCCTTTTAACAGAAAAGGAAATAACAATGACTTATGAAACGGTTGATGAAAAAGATATAAATTTACCAGAAGTTTTAGAAAGAAAATATTTTGAAGGAGATAGTTTTAAAACATATGATTTTAAAAATTTAGAAGATATTCCGCTTTTTTCGCCTGTTGGGGGCAAATACAGAGTGATGTTTACAGGAAGTGCTCATGATAAAGAAGGTTATTTAAAAAAAGATGATCCTGAAGTGATAGAAGTTTTAAAACATTTAAATGAAAAAATTGTTAAAAACATAGAAAAATTTAATATATATGAATACTATGAAGGGGAAAAAAATTTAATTATAACCTATGGTGTAAGTTCAAAAAGCACTTTTGATGCCTTTAAAAAATTAAAGGGAGTTGGTCTTTTAATAATGAAACTTCTTTATCCTGTTCCTAAAAATTTTTTAAAGGAAATTGTTAAAAAATACAAAAAAATATTTGTTGTTGAAGAAAATTTAACAGGACAATATGCTGAAATCCTAAAAATGGAAGGGATTTTAAATGATGAGAATCTTGTGAGAATAAATAAAATTGGCGATTTAATTTCTCCATCAGAAATTATAAATGCTATAAAAGGAAATGGATAAATTTTTAAATACAGATTTAAAGTTTCCCTATTGTAAGGGTTGTGGTCATCCACTTGTTTTAAGAGCACTTGCAAATGCCTTAGAAGAAATAAATGTTGATCCATTAAAATGTGTAATAGTTACAGATATAGGATGTGTAGGACTTGCTGATAGATATTTAAAAACCCATACAGTTCATACATTGCATGGAAGAAGCACAGCAATTGCAGCAGGAATAAAGATGGCTGAAAATGTTGAAGGTGAAGATATTAAAGTAATAGTTTTAATAGGGGATGGAGGAGCAACAATAGGTCTTCTTCATCTTGTTGAAGTAGCAAGGATGAATATAGATATAAAGATTTTATTACATAACAATTTCCTTTATGGAATGACAGGTGGTCAACACTCTTCTTTCACACCAATTGGATTTAAAACAAGGACTACACCTTATGGAAATCCGTTCCCTTCAATGGACATTGTGTCTCTTCTTGACTCGGTAAAAGCCCCATTTTTAGCAAGGATTTTGGCTCAGGATAAAAATTTAAAGGAAATAATTAAGGAGGCAATTTCCTTTAAAGGTTTTTCTCTTATTGAAATTGTTGAAATATGCACAGGTTATGGTGCAAGATTTAACAAAATTGATAAAAAAATAGTTGAAGATATTCTTGAAAAGGAAGGAAAAAAATTGGGTATTATAAAAAAAGAAGAAAGAGAATACATTTTTGAAAAAATTAAAAAAGAATATAAAGAACCTGTAATTTATTTTTTAGAAAAAAAGTATGAATCAGATTTAGAAAAAGATTTTTCAATTTTAATAGCAGGAAGTGCAGGTGAAGGAGTTCAATTCGCATCGGAAATTTTAGCAAAATCTGCAATTTCATCTGGTTTATATGTATCTCAAAAAAATGATGTTCCAATAACAGTATCTTCGGGTTTTTCAATATCAGAATTAAAATTTTCTAAAAAAGAAATAAATTATACTGGAATTGAAAAACCAGATTTTGTTTTAATAAGTTCAAATGATGGATTTTCAAGGATTAAAGAGAAATTAAAAATGTGGAATACAAAGATAATAGCAGATGAAAGCATAAAAGAAATTTATGGAATAAAGAGAAATTTTAGAAAATTTCAAAATATAAGAAGCGGAATAAATATTTCTATAATTTCATTTTTCTTAAAAATAAATCCCTTTATCCCCTTTGAGGCATTTCTTAATTCTTTAAAAAAATATGGAGAAGAAATATTAGAGGTTGCACAAAATTCTTATGAAGATAAATTTTGAACTAAAATTATTTTAAATACAATTAATTTGACAAAAAATGGGATTTTTTAATATAATTTAAAACTGATT
>CAZUSI010000007.1:19966-32979 GCA_964623395.1 uncultured bacterium
AAATACAATTAATTTGACAAAAAATGGGATTTTTTAATATAATTTAAAACTGATTTTTAAAATTCTGAAAATGGGAAATAAAATGAAGGGAGAGATAACGAGTTTTAAAAAAATTGAAGAAAAAGAAAGGAAATGGTACTTGATTGATGCTGCGGATAAAATTCTTGGAAGAATTGCTTCAAGAATTGCTTTAATTTTAATGGGAAAAAGAAAACCTTTTTATTCACCTTCTCTGGATGTTGGAGATTATGTTGTTGTTATAAATGCAGATAAAGTTAAATTAACGGGTAAGAAACTTGAAAAAAAGATTTATTATCACCATTCTTTTTATCCTGGAGGGTTGAAGGAGGTGCCTATTAAAAAAATAAAGGAGGAAAGGCCTGAGAAGATTATATATCTTGCTGTTAAAAGAATGTTACCAAAAAATAAACTTGGAAGGAAGATGTTAAAAAGATTAAAAATTTATAGAGGGGATAAACATCCTCATATTGCTCAAAATCCTGTTAAAATAAATCCAGAGGAGGTTTTATGAATGAAGTATATTTTGCAACAGGAAGCAGAAAATGTGCAAGAGTTAGAATAAGATTAAGGAAAGGCGAGGGTAAAATAATAGTTAATGGGAAAGATGCATTAGATTATTTTAAAAGGGAAGATCTAATTTTATGCATTAAAGAGCCTTTTAGAGTTTTGCAAAAGGAGAATGAATTTGATGTTATAGCAAAAGCAAATGGTGGAGGTCTTTCAGGTCAGGCACAGGCTTTAAGGCTTGCAATTTCTCGTGCTTTAACCCTTTATAACGAAGGATTTAGAAGGGTATTAAAAACACATGGTCTTTTAACAAGAGATCCAAGGGAAAAGGAAAGGGTGAAATATGGACTTACAAAAAGAAGAAGGGCTCACCAGTACTCTAAGCGTTAGAAGCTTACAAAATTTGACAAAAGATGATATGCTTAAAGCAGGGGTTCATTTCGGGCACAAAGCTTATAAATGGAATCCAAAAATGAAGCCCTTTATATATACAAAGAAAAATGAATACCATATAATTGATGTTTCAAAAACATATGAATGTCTTTTAAAGGCATGTCAAAAGATAAAGGAGGTTGCTTCAAAAAATGGGAAATTTCTTTTTGTTTGCACGAAAAAGCAGGGGAAAGATATTATAGAGGAAGAAGCAAAAAGATGTGGTGCTTTCTTTATAGTTGAAAGATGGCTTGGAGGAACACTTACGAATTTCTCAACAATTCTTGGAAGGCTTGAAAAGATGAAGGAAATTGAAAGGATGAAAGAAGAAGGAAAAATTGAGTTATTTGTTAAAAAAGAAAGGTTAAAAATTGAAAAGGAATATGAAAGACTTTATAAATTCTTTAGAGGAATAGCAAATATGGATAAGTTACCTGACATGATTTATATTGTTGATCCTGTTAAAGAAGAAATAGCAGTGAAAGAGGCAAATAAACTCTCAATTCCAGTTGTTGCTCTTATTGATACAAATGGTGACCCAGATTTAATTGATTATCCTATACCGGGTAATGATGATGCAATAAAATCTATTTCCTTTATAACGAAAATTGTTGCTGATACAATAATTGAAGGCAAAGAAGAATATAAGGAGGAAGTATGAATATTGATTCAAAACTTGTTAAGGAATTAAGAGATAGAACGGGTGCAGGAATAATGGATTGTAAGAAAGCACTTATAGAAGCAAATGGAGATATTGAAAAGGCAATAGAGGTTTTAAGGAAACTTGGAATAGCAAAAGCTGAGAAAAAACTTGATAGGGAAGCAAAAGATGGAAGAGTTGATGCATACATTCATCATGGTGCAAAACTTGGTGTTTTAATTGAAGTAAATTGTGAAACGGATTTTGTCGCTTCAACTGATGAATTTAAGGAACTTGTTCATAATCTTGCGCTTCAAGTTGCTGCAACAAATCCAATTGCAGTTAAAAGGGAAGATATTCCTTCAGAAATAATTGAAAGAGAAAAAAGGATATATGAAGAACAGGCAAGAAAAGAGGGAAAGCCGGAAAAGGTAATAGAAAAAATTGTTCAGGGAAGGCTTGAAAAATTTTATCAGGAAGCATGCCTTTTAGAACAACCTTATATAAAGGATCCAAATATTACTGTTGGGGACCTTATAAAACAGTATATAGCAAAACTTGGCGAAAACATTGTTGTAAAAAGATTTGCTCGCTTTAAAATTGGTGAAACATAAATTTGGAATTAAAAAGAGTCCTTCTTAAAATAAGCGGTCAAATTCTCGGTGAAAAAGAAAATATTTTTTGTAAAGATATTTTTTATTCAATATGTGAAGAAATTGCAAAGATTTATAAGGATTTTGAAACTCAAATAGGAATAGTTGTAGGTGGAGGAAATATTTTAAGGGGGAGTGAAAGTGAAAAAATAGGTATAGATAGGGTTACAGGAGATTATATGGGAATGCTTGCAACAGTTATAAACGCACTTGCAATGCAAAACATTCTTGAAAAAATGGGTGTTCCAGTAAGAGTTTTATCTAGTATTGAGATGAATCAAGTTGCAGAACCATATATAAGAAGAAGGGCAATAAGACATCTTGAGAAAAAAAGAATAGTTATCTTTGCAGGAGGAATAGGCAATCCTTACTTTTCAACAGATACTGCTTCTGCTTTAAGAGCAATTGAAATAGAAGCAGATTTATTTTTAAAGGGAACAAAGGTTGATGGTATATTTTCAGATGACCCTATAAAGAATCCTTCTGCTCATTTTTACGATGAAATAGATTATGATGAAATTTTAAAAAAAGATTTAAAAATATTGGATGCTTCTGCAGTTGCCTTATGTAAAGAAAACAATTTACCAATAATTGTTTTCAATTTTAAGAAAAGAGGGAATCTTGAAAAAATAGTTAAAGGTGAAAAAGTTGGAACATTTGTAAGAAGGGGGGAATAAATGGAGGAAATATTAAACGAGGCAAAAGAGAAAATGGAAAAAACTTTAAAAAATTTGAAGACAGAATTTTCAAGAATAAGAACAGGAAAAGCATCTCCTGCTATTCTTGAAACTGTTAAAGTTGATTACTATGGAATTCCAACACCTTTACTTCAAATAGCAGGTATAAGTGCTCCTGAACCCCGCCTTCTTGTAATACAACCATGGGACAAGAATGTCATAGGAGAAATAGAGAAAGCAATTTTAAAATCAGGACTTGGTCTTACACCTAAGGTTGAAGGAAATGTTATTAAAATTCCTATTCCACCTTTATCCGAGGAAAGGAGAAAGGAGCTTGTAAAACTTGTTAAAAAACTTGCAGAGGATTCAAAAGTTGCAGTTAGAAATATAAGAAGGGATGCGAATGAGAAGTTAAAAACAAAAAAAGATAATAAAGAAATTTCAGAAGATGATTTTATGAGATATCAAAAAAAGGTTCAGGAAATAACAGATGATTATATAAAAAAGATAGAGGAGATACTTGAAAAAAAAGAAAAGGAAATAGAGGAGGAGTGATAAATTTTTCAAAAATACCAAATCATGTAGCAATAATAATGGATGGAAATGGTAGATGGGCAAAGGAAAGGGGATTTGAAAGATACATAGGTCATAAATTGGGAATAGAATCTGTTAGAGAAATTATAGGAATTTCAAAGAAAATTGGAATTAAATATCTTACATTGTATGTTTTTTCAAGGGAAAATTGGAAAAGACCAAAAGAAGAAATAAAATTTTTATTTAATCTTTTAAAAAAAACTCTTGAAGAGGAGTTAGAGCGTTTAAAAAGAAATAATATAAAAGTTATGGTTATGGGTAAAATTAAGGAATTAAAAGATGATGTGAAAGATTTTTTGGAAAAATGTGTAAATGAAACAAAAAATTGTAAGGGAATGAATGTTATAATTGCTTTTAATTATAGTGGAAGAGAAGAAATAATAGATGCGGTTAATAAGATTTTAAAGGAAAGGAAAAACATAAATTCTGAAAAGGAATTTTCTAAACATCTTTATTTAAAAGATATTCCAGAACCAGATTTACTTATAAGGACAAGTGGAGAAATGAGAATTTCAAATTTCATGCTATGGCAAATTGCCTATACAGAATTATTTTTCACTAAAAAATTATGGCCAGATTTTAGGAAAAGGGATTTTCTTGAAGCAATTGAAGATTTTTCAAAAAGGGAAAGAAGGTTTGGTGGAATTGAAGGAATTTAAAAATTTTAATGAGCATATTACAAGAATAATTGTAGGAACTTTAATTTTCTTTATTGTCTCATTTTTCATTTATAAGGGTTCATTATTTTTAATGTTTTTTTTAACTCTTATTTCCTTCCTTGGTTCCCTTGAATTTTCAAAAGTTCTAAAAGATAAAATAGGTAAAGAGAATTTTTTACCTTTTATAATTATAATAACCCTTTATCTTCCCTTTTACTATTTTTTTCCTTTAACTTCTTATGAAACAATTTTAATTTTTTTGCTTTTAATATTATTTTTTTCCTTAAATTTTTTCAAAATTGGAAATGGAATATATTGGACTTTTCTTTTTTCTTTTCTTTTACTTTACCTTCCCTTTTTACTTTCCTTTGCAATTGAAATAAGAGAAATTGGAAGAAAACCCTTATTTTATCTTTTATTCGTAGTTTTAATATATGATACTTTTGCCTTTTATATAGGTAGATTCTTTGGAAAAACAAAACTCCTTGAAAGGATAAGTCCCAATAAAACCCTTGAAGGATTTTTAGGAGGACTAATTGCTGTTTTACTTTTTAACATATTTTCTTTTAAATTTTGGGAATTACCTCCTTTTTCAATGCCTTTTCTTTCCATAATTTTACCAATTTCTGCTCAAATGGGTGATTTTTTTGAATCCTATTTAAAAAGATGTTTAGAAATAAAGGATTTTTCAAACATTTTACTTTCACATGGTGGAATACTTGATAGAATAGATAGCTATCTCTTTGCCTTACCAATTTTTTATTTACTTCTAAGAATTACATTGTAATTCTATGATACTTTAATGCCTCCTTTATACTTAAAAATTTATATCCTCTTTGTTTTAATTCTTTAATAAGTAATTTTAAAAATCTATAAAATTTTTCATTTTTTGAAGGACAGCCTGTATGAAGTAAAAATATATATCCATTAAGTTCCTTTTTTGAAATTATATCCCTTAAAATTTCATCAAAATTTAAATTTTCTTCACCCATCCAATCCCTTGTATCATATGTCCATTTTATATGAATATATCCTATTCTCTTTGCCCAATTTTTAATTTCATAATTTTCCTCACCATAAGGCGCCCTCCATATCCTTTCCATTTTCTTCTTTGTTAATTTTTCAAAAATTTCTTCACATAAGATCAATTCCTCAATCAATTTTATTTGATTTATTGTATTTAATGTATTCTGTTTTCTATTTATTTCATAAGTTGTCATATGTGGATGAGAGAATGTATGATTTCCAACTTCAAAATTTTCTGTGATTTCCTTTGTTTTTTCAGGATATCTTTTAATAAATTCTCCTGTTAAAAAAAATGTTGCCTTTATATTTTCCCTTTTTAATATTTCTAAAATGCTATCAACCCTATTTGCATAAAATCCTCCATCAAATGTAAGACAAACAATTTTCTCATCCGTTTGAATTTTTAAAACTTCAAAAAAATCTTTTTCTTCTTTAAAAATTTTTTTAAAATAAATTTTTTTAATTTCAAAAAAAGGGAATTTTAGTATTTGAAATGTTTGAAATAAAGAAATAGAAAATAAAAATAAAAAAGAAGAATAAAAAATAATTTTTCCACCAATTGTGTTTAATGGCTCTTTTATAAATTTTATTAATTCTTTATTTTCTTCTATTTTCCATAAATATGCACATTTCCTTGAACAGAAAAAATGATGATATTTTTTAAATATATCCTTTTTACATAAAAGTTTTTTACATCTAAAACATTTTCTCTTTAAAGGAAGTTTATGTTTCTTACAAATTTTCTCTTTCATTTTTAAAAATTATAAGGAAATTGATTTTTTTTCTTCAAAAAATTTATAATTTAGAAAATAAAAGGAGGAAAAATGCAAGAAGTTTTTATATTAAGTGGTGCAAGAACTCCTATGGGAAAACTTTTAGGAACACTTTCTTCTTTTTCTGCAACTGACCTTGGTGGTATTGCTATAAGAGAAGCAGTTAAAAGGGCAGGAATTTCTCCATCCGATGTTAATGAAGTAATAATGGGCTGTGTTTTACAAGCGGGTTTAGGACAGGGACCTGCAAGAATTGCTGCAATTAAAGGAGGTATTCCTGTAAATGTTCCTTCTTTTACAGTAAATAAAGTATGTGGTTCTGCTTTGAAAGCAATAATTCTTGGGGTTCAAGCAATAAAACTTGGTGATGCTGATGTAATTGTTGCAGGTGGAATGGAATCAATGACAAATGCACCACATATGTCCTTTTTAAGAACAGGAACAAAATTTGGGGATATAAAACTTATTGACCACATGATTTACGATGGCCTCTGGTGTTCTTTTAACAATCAACATATGGGGGAACTTGCAGAATATACTGCTGAAAAGGCAGGAATAACAAGGGAAATGCAGGATGAGTTTGCTTATAATTCTCATATGAAGGCAGTTAAAGCAATAAACGAAGGTAAATTTAAGGATGAAATTGTTAAAATTGAAGTTAAAACAAAAGAAGGTGTTAATATAATTGATAAGGATGAAGGACCAAGACCTGATACATCCTTAGAAAAACTTGCAAAACTTCCCCCAGTTTTTAAAAAAGATGGAACAGTTACTGCTGGTAATGCTCCTGGAATTTTTGATGGTGCTTCCGCTGTTGTTATTGCTTCTGAAAAATTTATCAAAGAAAGAAATTTAAAACCCTTTGCAAGGATAATTGCATACGGTTCAAACTTTGTGGAACCAAAAGATTTATTCTTTGCACCAATTGGTGCAATTAAAAAAGTTACAGAGAAAACAGGATTAAAACATCCGAATGATTTTGATTTAATAGAAATAAATGAGGCATTTTCTGCACAGGTTCTTGCTGATGTTAAAGAGCTTGAAATAGATATGAATAAGTTGAATGTTAATGGTGGAGCAGTTGCACTTGGTCACCCAATTGGTGCATCAGGAGCAAGAATTGTTGTAACCCTCATGTATGCATTAAAGAATAGAGGACTTAAAAAAGGACTTGCTTCCTTATGCCTTGGAGGAGGTGGAGCAGTAGGGATTAGTATAGAAGTTTTGTGAAAAAAATTTGTGCAATAGGTTCTGTAAATTTTGATATAATTTATCCTTTTAAAGGTGAAAGTTTTTCTTCTTTTGGAGGAATTACTTATACAATTTTAACTCTTGCAAAACTTTTGCCCGATTATGAAATAATTCCTTTGACAAATATAGGGAAAAATGAAAAGGAAAAATTTTTTGAAATACTTTCAAATTTTAAAAATATAAGAGTTGAATTTATAAGGGAAGTTGAAGGAACTACAAAAAACATTTTAAGATATCACAATTTTGAAGAAAGAAAAGAAAAAATTGAATTTTATGTAAAAGAAATTGAATATGATAGAATAGAGGAACATCTTGATTCAGAGGGTTTTTTAATAAATTTCATTTCCCCATTTGATATTTCTTTAAATAATTTAAAAAAATTGAGAAAAAATTTTGATGGAATAATATATTTAGATGTTCATAGTCTTATAAGAAAGGAAATAAATGGAATTTTAACTCCTTATTATCTTTCAGGATGGCAGGAATATTCAAATTGCTCTGATATAATTCAGATGAATCTTGAAGAAATGAAATATTTTACAGGTCTTGAACCTTCAAAAGGTGTTGATTTAATTTCTCTTTTAATTTTAAATTCGGGACCAAAAATTTTGAATTTAACACTTGGCAAAAATGGAGCAATTTTGTATTTTAAAGAAAATAATAAACTTATAAAAAGAGAAGTTAAACCGGAAGAAATTTACGAAGAAGATGTAACAGGATGTGGAGATATCTTTGGTGCCTCATTTTTATCTTTTTATTTAAAAACAAAAGACCCTTTTAAATCAATCCAAAAAGCAATATATTATTCATCAAAAAAAGCAAAATTAAAAGGAATAGAAGAAGTTATAAAATTTTTGTAAATTTTAAAAACTATATTTTATCTCTATAAAAAATAAATTACCTAAATGTTTTCCCATTTCAGAAAAAGGAGAATAACCTTTACCACCTGAAAATAAGAATCCAGATGCAAAACTTATTCCTTTGCCAAAATCATAAGAAATCCTTGAAATTGAAAAATAATCCCTATTTGTTAAATCATAAATTAAAGGGATATGGAATTTTAACTTCTCGTTTAAAATTTTTAACTGCATATCAAAGGTTAAATAATAAAAAACTTTTTTCGTTTGAAAGGAAATTTTTCTCATAAAATCTTCAAAAATGTCAACTGAATTTTTATAATAAAATATTTCTTTAAAACCACTTTGAATTTCAAAATATAATTTTTCTTCAAGAAAATTTCTTCCAATCCCAAATATTCCATAAATATATGGATTTTTAATTAAAGAATTTTTTCCTTTTTTATCTCTTGTTTTTACATAAGAAATTTCTCCGTGAATTTCATAAACATTCTTTGTTTTTGAAAAATCAAAACCAAAAAACGAAATTTTGTTGTATTTTAGCCATAAGTTAATTGAATCCTCTGTCATCTTTTTATTTAAATCAGGGTCCCTATCGTAAATATTGAAATATGAAAAAGTCATATCAAATCCCTTTAATAAAAAATTTAATCTTGTTCCTCCTTCAAAATTTTTTAATTTCTTATCAGGTTTCTCTTTTAAATAGGGGTTTAAGGAGAAAATAATTGTGTCAGGATAAAAAGAAATTGGGAATGAAATATAAGGCATAGGATAAATATTTTCTCTAAAATTTGTAAAATAAAAAAAAGAAAAATTAAGAAAGTTTTTCCAAAAAGAAATTTTTGCCGATTCTATTCCCTCTCTAAATTCTTCAAGAGTTGAATACAATCTTGAATAATCCCAAGGAGTTATTATATCTGTTGGATTTAACCAACTTGCTTTTCCAAAAGAATAAATTTTTTTACCAATTGTTATCTCATAAAAATTTTCTGAATAACTAAAGTAACCTTCTATAGGTCTTATATAAAAATTCTCCTTTTCAAATACATCAAATATTGTATTGAAACTTCCATAGATTAGAAAGTTTTCGTCCTCATAATTTACTTTTAATTGAAATGTTAAAGCCTCCTTTTTCCATTTTAAGGTATCTTCCATCCTCCCAAATAATTCGTATCTTAAAAATCCACCAATTGAAAGAATTATAATTAAGATATTCATACTCACCTCTCAAGGTAAGAAGATTTAAAATATTTTTCAGGTATATCCAAATTTGTTTTTATATTTTTAAATATGAATTTACTTTTATGACCTGTTTCAAAATTTTCAGCACTCATTTCTGTTTCAAACCATACTCCATCTATATTTTCAACTTTTTCAACATCAATTTTTTTAGTTAATTTCCCTGATTTATCATAATGATGAGATAAAATAACAATATAATTATCTTTTCTAACCCATTTAATTATTTTTGAGTAGCCAGTTTTTTTAATTGTCTCTTTTGATTTAGCAATGCATTCAACAACCCATACAGGATTTCCCTTTAAAGTATCTTCTTTAATTAATTTATAATTAAAATCTTCATATTCTCCTCCTCCAATATCATAGTTGGAGAAATCAGAACCCATAAAAGAACCTGATTTTTCACCCGCTGAAATTCTTTTTGCTTTTCTTAAAGCAGGAAGATATATCCACATATCATCTTCTCCTTCTTTATTTTCAATTAATAAAAATTTTGTTCCTTCAATATCAGAAGGATATATAAATTTTATGAGCATTCTCATTTCATCTTTTTCATTTTTCTTTGAATAGCTTTCCATTTTATAAATTCTCTCCCTTCCTATTTTTGGCAGAAGAAAAAGCTCAAGTTCAGATTTCATACTTTTCCATGTGGGACGATTATGAACTTTATACATAATTTCTTCACCATTTTCAGCCATTAGATTACTTATTATAAAAAATATGATTATTTTTTTCATTTTTAACCTCCCCTTAATTTTTTTATAAAAATAAAAAACGAGGGTAAAATATAAATTGCTCCGAAACCTGATAAAAACATTGCTATTGAAATTAAAATTGAAATTTCCTTTACTCCTTTAAAGGATGAAAAAAGAAGAACCATAAATCCCAATGTTACTGTTAATAAATTAAAAATTATTGCATCACCAACCCCTTTTGTAGTTTTTTTAATCAATTCTTTTTCATCTTTTATTTCTTTTCCATATATTCTCATCCTATTAATATAATGAACAGCATAATCTATCCCTATCCCTATCGCAATTGAAGCGACAATTGAAGTTGAATGAGTTAATGCAAAATTAAAAAATCCCATTATTCCAAAATTTGTAATAACTGTAACAAACATTGGAATAAAGGATAAAAGACCTGCTCTTAATGAACGGAGTATAAGAGATGTTATTGAAAATACAAGGATAAATGCAGAGATTAAAGAAAGTATTTGTCCTTTAACAATTAAATTGTCCATTATAATAAATAATCTTGCATTTCCTGTAATTGACATTTTGATATTTTCTCTATCAATAATTCTTTTTGAATAATCCTTAATTTTTTTAACTATCTCTTTTAAGATTTCAGTATTAGAGGTTTTTATAAAAATTGTTGCATTTGCTTTTTTAAAATCACTTGTAACCATACTTTCAAAATCAGAAGGATCTCCTGCCATACTGTAAAGAAAAATTAATTGAGAAACTAAATTTTTATCTTTTGGTATTTTATAAAATTCAGGTTTATCTTGATTTAGTGCTTTATATAATCTTTTAATAAAAGAAGAAATTGCCATACTTTTTCCTACATAGGGAATTTTTTCTGCAAAATTTATTATTGAATCAATTTTTAAAAGTAAATTAGGATTTTTAAATCCATCCTCTTCATCAGTTTCAAAAAGTATTGTTAGAGGAGTTATTCCAAAATAATTTTTGTTTATATATTCGGTTGCAATTCTTATTTCACTTTTTTTATCAAAATTTTCTATTTCATCAGAAAATGTTTTTATTTTTGGTATTCCTATTATTCCAAAGAGAATTAAAAGGACTGCAATTAATAAAAAAATGTGATAATATTTTACTATGAGATTTCCTGAATTTTCTAAAAATTTATTAAATAATTTGTTTTCTCTTTTGTCTTCTTTTTTAACTTTCAAAATATTTAAAAAAGAGGGAATTAAAATTATGGAAATTAAAAGGGTTACAAGAACACCCGAGCCATTCAATATACCGAAAGTTTTTATTGTTTTTATATTTTGAGTTATAAGGGAATAAAATCCTGCAACTGTTGTAAGTCCAGCAATTAATACTGCATTTCCCCTTTTTATTATTGTATTATAAACTGCAATTTTTTTATCATTTATCCTTTTAATTTCTTCATTGAATTGATGAATTAAGTGAATGCCATAAGCTGTCCCAATTGCAACAAGAAGCATAGGAAGCAAAGAACTTTCCATACCAATTGGTATTTTTAAAAGCCCTTGAATTCCCATCATCCATGTAGCAGACAAAAAAACAGTGAGGATAGGTAATATCATTCCTCTTATAGAACCCAAAAATAAAAATAAAAGAATCATTGATACAATTATTGAAAGAGGAAATAATTTTCTTAAATCTTTTGTTATATGTTCAGCAATTAATGCCTCAGTGACTCTTTTACCTGATATAAAAATTCTTTCTGGATTTTCATATTTTTTTACAATTTTATTAATATTTCTATAAAGATTGATTATTTCCTCTTCCCTTAAATCTTTTTCAAGAATTAGCAAAATCCCTGTGCTTTTTTTATTCTTTCCTATAAGCATTTCTTCAAAAAATTCATCTCCTGAAACCAAATTCTTAATCCTTTCAACATCCTTTTCTTTCTTAGGTCTTTCTTCCATCAAAGGAATTATAGAAATTCCTTCCTTTTCCCCTTTTATTTTTGAAGCACTTGCCAATGATAAAACATCCTTTATTCCTGATATAAATAAAAATTCTTCGGTTAAATCATAAATTTTTTGGAGATATTTAAGAGAAAATATTGAATCACTTTCCAAAATGACAAAAATCACATCATTTGAAGGGAAAATTTCTTTTACTTTATTGTAGGCAATAACTTCAGGAAGATTGTCAGGAAGACCTGTTACAAGTTCTGCTTGAACTTTTATATATTTGGTGAAATAACCTAAAAATAAAGTGATGATTATAAAAAGGATTATTAAAAACCAAGAAAAATTTGATACAAATTTAGCGATCTTTTTCATCTTTTAAAATCCCCTTTAAAAAAATTTCAACAATTTTATTATAATTTTTTAAAACTACTCCTTTTAAAAAGATATAATGGAAAATAGAGGAGAGGAGAAAGCACCCAAATTCAGGTTCAATTTTCTTAAAAATTCCATTTTTTATTCCCTCTTCAATTATTTTTTCCAAAATTTCTTTTTCCTTTAAATGTATTTCTCTAAAAAAGGGAAATTTTCTTTTTAAAAAATAAACTTCTTCTTGAAAAATTTCATAAATCAATTTAACGAATTTCTTATTCTTCTTGTAAAAATCAAACTCAAATTTTATAAATTTTTTCAATTTTTCCAATGGAGATAAATTTAATTTTAAAATGTTTTGCAATTTAGGTAAAAAATCTTTATAAATAGAATTCATTATTTCTTCAAGTATTTTTTCCTTTGAATCAAAATAAAAATATAAAAGTCCTTTTGAAATTAATGCTCTATCAGCAATTTCCTCCATTTTTGTATTGTAAAATCCCTTCTTTGAAAAAAGATAAAGTGCAGATTTTAAAATAGTTTTCTTTCTTTTTTCCCTTTCAAAATTTCTTCTCAAATTTTTTGACTTTAAAGTCAAATTTTGACTCATAAGTTAATAATTATAAAGGATAAAACCAAGGTTTTCAAATTTCATCCCTTTTTTCTTTTTGAACCTTTTA
>CAZUSI010000008.1:0-5852 GCA_964623395.1 uncultured bacterium
TTCCTTAAATATTCTGAAATCATTTTTGAAATTTTTTCTTGCTCTGCAAAGTTTCCATAAACAATTCCTTTTGGAATATACTTGCTTATAAATTTTTTAATATTTTTATCAAGTTTGCCTGGCTCTTTTTTTTCAAAAGGTGTTTGTGGTAATGGAAGAAATGTATGGGCATGAATTCTTGCACCCATTTTTATCAAATCCTCCATTACTTTTATTGTTAATCTTATATCTTCTTCATTTTCACCAGGCAATCCAAAAATGAAATCAACATTTGCTTTTAATCCTGATTTTATTACTATTTCAACTGCATTATAAATGTCAGAAACAGTATGCCCCCTATTGCATAAATCAAGAATTCTTTGACTACCTGACTCACCACCAATTACAAGATTGTCATTGTTTGCATATTTTAAAATTAAATCAATTGTTTCCTTATTAACATGTTCAGGTCTTACCTCTGAAGGAAATGTTCCAAAAAATATTCTTCCTTTTTTACCTATAATTTTCCTTATATTAAAAAGTAAATTTTCAATTTTTGAAAGGTTTAAATTTTTACCATCAATTGAGCCATAAGAAAAGGCATTTGGAGTAATAAATCTAATATCAGTTAAATTCTTATTTTTCAAAATTTTAACATATTCACAGATACTTTCTATGCTTCTATGCCTTGGAATGCCCCCAAAAATTCTTGGAACCTGACAAAAATAACAGGAAAAGGGGCAACCTCTTGTTATCTCAATTGGAGAAAATTTATTATGTTTAACTGAAAATGGTGGGTAATCATCAAGATTTATTAATTTCCTTTTACCTGTATAATGATATTTTCCATCATGATAAAAATAAATCCCTTTTACATCTTTATAATCCTCATTTTTATAAACTCTTTCTAAAAATTCTATAAATGCTTCTTCTCCTTCGCCTTTAAAAACAACATCAAATCCCATTTTAATTACACCCTTAGGATCTCCTGTTGGATGAGGACCACCAGCAACATAAATAATTTTATTTTTAAATTCATTTTTAACTTTTTTGATTATCTCCTCTATTTTAAATAATTGGGTTGTGAAAAAGGAAAAACATAAAATATTTTTTTCATCTTCCTTTAAAATATTTTTTAATTCAGAAATCAAATTCTCTTCTTTTTTTATGAAATATATTTTTATATCATCAAAACGATTTTCAATGGCACCAATTAATGCATTAAAACTATATTTATTTTTTTCATGATAATAAATTATAAGATTCATATTTAACTATTTTATACTCCTTGAAAATAATAGCTTTTTTTGAAGGTTTCTCTTTTATTTCTCCAACCCCCATTATCATAAGACCTATTCTTATAAAAATTAAAATCCATCCAACAATTACAATAAACCAGACAATTCTTTTAGCAATTGAAAAAAGAATTAAAAAAATTGTAAGAATTGCAAGGAAACCAATAGGGTCAATAAGGGAATTAATTCCTTTTGTCATTGGAAAAATTGTTTTTATTCCATTAACTATAAGTAAGCCAAGATAATGGGCAAAAGAATAAATAAATCCCATTAAGTAATTCAATATCTCTTTTTTCATCTTTCTCCTCCTTTTTTAAAATAATATTATAACAAATTTTCATTTTGATTTTCATTTAAAAATACTTTATAATTAAATTATGGAACTTACAACAAAAGAGTATCAAACAATATCTTATATATCAGGACCACTTTTATTTGTTGAAAGAGCAAAAGACCTTTCCTATGGAGCACTTGTTGAAATTATACTCCCTGATGATACGAAAAGAGCAGGACAGGTTCTTGATGTTTCAGAGGACTTTGCAGTAATACAAGTTCTTGAGGGAACAATAGGGCTTGATGTTGCAAAAACAAAAATAAGATTTGTTGAAGACCAAATAAGGATTGGTGTTTCAAAGGATATGATAGGAAGGATATTCAATGGAAGAGGAGAACCAAGAGATGGAATGCCACTTCCAACACCTTCTAAAAGGTTGCCTGTTGTTGGAGCACCAATAAATCCAATAGCAAGGGATAAACCTTCTGATTTTATTCAAACAGGAATATCAGCAATTGATGGATTTAATACACTTGTAAGGGGACAAAAATTACCAATATTTTCAGGCTCTGGTCTTCCTGCAAATGAGATTGCATCAATGATAATGAGATATGCAAAAGTAAGAGGTGAAGGTGAAGAATTTCTTATAATATTTGCTGCACTTGGAATTACTTCAAGAGAATATGCATATTTTTTGAAGGAATTTAGAGAAACTGGCTCTCTTGGAAGAATAATTGCATTTGTAAATATTGCTGATGATCCTGCAATTGAAAGGCTTTTAACACCAAGGCTTGCATTAACAACTGCTGAATATTTTGCCTTTGAACTTGATTATCATGTTCTTGTTATCCTTTCTGATATGACAAATTATTGTGAAGCATTAAGGGAAATAGGTGCTGCAAGAGAAGAAGTTCCTGGAAGAAGGGGATATCCTGGTTATATGTATACTGACCTTGCAACAATTTATGAAAGAGCAGGAAGAATAAGGGGTAAAAAGGGTTCTATAACACAAATACCAATTTTGACGATGCCAGATGACGACATAACTCATCCAATACCAGATTTAACAGGATATATTACTGAAGGACAGATAGTTCTATCAAGGGAATTGCATAGAAAGGGTATTTTCCCACCAATTGATATTTTAATGTCCCTTTCCCGTCTTATGAATCTTGGAATAGGTAAAGACAAAACAAGGGAAGACCATAGAAATTTTGCTGACCAACTTTATGCCTGTTATGCAAAAGGAAGGGATATGAGAAAACTTGTTGCAATTGTTGGGGAAGAAGCATTAAGCGAAATGGATAAAAGATATTTACATTTTGCAGATAGTTTTGAATGGGAGATGATAAATCAGGGGTTTAAGGAAAGGGAAATAGAAGAGACATTTGATATTGGATGGAAACTATTAACAACATTCCCAGAAACAGAACTTACGCGTGTTAAAAGGGAATATATAGAAAAATATTATTCAAAATGGGCAGCAAAACAAAAAAAGGATATAATTGAAACAAAAACAGTTTAAAGTATCTGTTCTAATACCTGCTTATAATGAAGAAGAGAATATTCCATATTTAATTGAGGAAATTGAAGAATTTTTAAAAAAATATAATATAAATGATTGGGAATTTATCTTAATTGACGATGGTTCAAATGATAAAACTTATGAAAAATTTATTTCTCTTTCAAAAGGAAAAGATTATTTAAGGGCTTATAGATATATTAAAAATCAGGGAAAAACAAAGGCTCTCTCTGTTGGCTCAAGATATGCAAATGGAGAAATACTTGTTATATTTGATGCTGATTTGCAATTCACCTTTGATGATGCAAAAAAAATTGTTGAAAAAATAGAAGAAGGTTATGACCTTGTAGCAGGGAAAAAAGTTGGAAAATATCAAAAAAAATTTGTATCAACTGTTTATAATAAGATGGCAAAACTTGTTTTTGGTGTTCCTGTATCTGATATGAATGCGATGAAGGCTTTTAAAAAGAAAGTTTTAGAAGATATCCCTTTGAGAAAAGATTGGCATAGATATATAATTCCTTTTGCATGGGAAATGGGATATACGATTACAGAAATTCCTGTAAGTTTAAGAGAAAGAAGGGCAGGAAAAAGTAAATATAGAGGGATTGGAAGAATAATAGTTGGTTTTATGGATTTAATTGCTGTTAAACTTCAATTGACATTTTTATATAAGCCAATGCTATTTTTTGGAACAATTGGACTTATATTAACTTTTTTTGGATTTTTAACAGGTCTTATAGCAGTTATATATAGATTTGGACTTGGAAAAGGAAATAGGGGAATACTTCTTTTATCCATACTTCTTTTACTTTCAGGGCTTCTTTTATTTGCAATTGGATTTATAGGAGAAGGTCTTGCAGGAATATATGATAAACTTCAAAAGATAGAAAATAGGATAAAGGAAAAATGAAAGTTCTAATTTTAGGAGGAGGAGGATTTATAGGTTCTTTTTTATGTGAAAAGCTTTTTGAAAGAAATTATAAAATAAAAGTTATTTTAAGGTATACATCAAGTGGAAACATTGGAAATTTAATTTTTTTGGATAAAAAAATTTTAAAGGAAATAGAAATAATATTTGGGGACCTTCAAGATTTCCGCGTAATTTATGAAGGGTTAAAAGATGCAGATTATGTAATAAATCTTGCAAGTTTAATCTCAATCCCCTACTCCTTTGTTTTTCCAAAAAGTGTTGTAATAAACAATGTGGAAATAATATTGAATTTAGCAGAGGGATTAAGAGAATTTAAGATTCCAATAATTCATATTTCAACATCTGAAGTTTATGGAAAGATAAATTATTTACCAATAGATGAAAATCATCCAAAGAGTGCAAAATCTCCTTATGCTGCTTCAAAAATATTTATGGATGAATTTTTAAAGAGTTTCTGCGAATATTATAAAATCCCCTTTAAAATAATAAGACCCTTTAATACATTTGGTCCAAGACAATCACAAAGGGCATTAATTCCAAGTATTATCCTTCAAATTTTGAAAAATAAAGAAGTTAAAATAGGAAACCTCTATCCAAAAAGAGATTTTACTTATGTTCTTGATATTGTAGATGGGATTATAAAGGTATTTGAAAGTGATAAAGGTTTCTTTGAAGAAGTAATACTTTGTTCAGGAAAAAGTTATAGTGTAATGGAAGTGATTGAAAAGATAAAAGAAGTTTCAAAAGTGGATTTTAAAATAGTTAAGGATGAAAAAAGGGAAAGGCCAAAGGAAGTTGAAATAGACGAGCTTTTGGGAACATATGAAAAGGCAAAAAAAATTTTCAATTTTTCTCCAAAGATTTCCTTTGAAGAGGGATTAAAAATTACATGGGAATGGTTTAAAGAAAATAGGGAAAAATATATGGAAGAAATTTTCTTTGAATGAAAATTCTCTTCATAAAATTTGGAAAAGCAGGAGATTTAATAATTCTAACTCCTTTAATTGAAATAGTTGGTAAAAAATTAAAGGCAAATTTGATATTTTTAATGAATAAAAAATTTTATGAGATTCTTGAAGGAAATCCATATATTAAAAAATTTTATTTTACTCAAGATGGATTTTTTAAAAATGTTAAAGAATTAAGAAAGGAAAAAATTGATTTTGTTTTTGATTTTGATAAAAAAATACTATCAACATTGTATTCAATTTTTTTATTACCTGCAAAAATAAAAAGACCAAGGAAAAATTCAATAAGAAGAAGAATTGCTGTTATTTTTAAAATAAGACCTAAGGAATTCCATTTTTCAGAAATATTTTTTGATTCTTTAAGAAAAACTTTTAAAATAAATGAAGAAATTCCAGCACCATCTTTATTCAAGGAAAAGGAATTTAAAAATTTACCATTAAAATATTGTGTATTTTTTGTAGGGGGTGCTTTTCCAAAAAGGAAATGGCCTATTAATCATTATGAAAAACTTGGAGAATTGATAAATAAAGAATTAAATATAAAAATTGTTATCCTCGGGGATGAAAAAGATAAAGAAGAAGGTGGTTTTAATAAAGATTTTTTTATTGATTTAAGAGGTAAAACTTCTTGGAAGGAAACCTTTTACATAATTAAAAATTCTTTTTTTGTTGTTTCAAATGATACATCTGGTGTCCAAATAGGAGAAGCGTATAAAAAGCCAGTTTTTTTAATTTATGGACCAACATTGCCTGAATTTGGCTTTAAACCAAAGGGAGGAATTGTATTTGAAAAAAATTTAAAATGCAGACCCTGTAGTATACATGGAGAAGGGAAATGTAAATTTGATAAAAAATGTCTTAAAGAGATAAAACCAGAAGA